>CAZWMZ010000148.1:0-2070 GCA_964634965.1 uncultured Nitratifractor sp.
GGGGGCGACCCCCATTGCCAACGACTCTGGGAGAAGTTTATCGACCGATCGCTCTACCATTGTGAAGAGGTATATGATCGCCTCGGTGTACGTTTGGCGCGCGAGGATGTACGAGCCGAAAGCAGCTACAACCCCGAACTCCCCGGGATCGTTGAGCGGCTCGCAGCCCGGGGGTTGTTGACCGAAAGCGACGGTGCGCAGTGTGTTTTTCTCTCTGACGATGATGCCCCCCCTTTTATCGTCCAAAAAAGTGACGGCGGCTACCTCTATGCCACCACCGATCTGGCCGCGATCGATTACCGTGTGCATGTACTGGGGGCCGATCGGATCAGCTACGTAGTCGATGCGCGCCAGTCGGCCCATTTTCGCCAACTCTTTGCCGTCGCGCGTGCCGCCGGTTTTGCACGTGAAACGACTCAGCTGGAGCATGTAGCCTTTGGGATGATGCTGGACAAAAGCGGTCGCCCATTCAAAACGCGAGACGGGGGCACCGTCAAGCTGATCGATCTGCTCGACGAAGCGGTCGCCCGTGCCCGCATGGCGATCACTCAGCGAGAGGCATACGATGAGGCAGAGCTGGATCGCATTGCGCATGTAGTGGGGATCGGGGCCGTCAAATATGCTGACCTGTCGGTCCATCGTGAATCCAACTACATCTTTGACTGGGACAAAATGCTCAGTTTCGATGGAAACACCTCTCTCTATCTCCAGTATGCCTATGCGCGTATTCAATCCATTTTGCGCAAACATACCGGCAGTACCGAGGGGACCGTTCGTCTCGATACGCCAATCGAGCGGACGCTCGCATTGCAGCTGTTGCGCTACGAAGATGTCCTTCGAGGTGCTGCTGCCGAAGCGATGCCGCACCATATCACCACCTATCTGTACGCGCTTGCGGTGCAGTTCATGAAATTTTACGAAACCAGCCCGATCCTCAAAGAGGAGGTCGATGAACCGACCCGCCAAAGCCGTCTGCAGCTGGCTGCATTGACCGCAAGGACGATCCGGACAGGGTTGGAACTCCTCGGCATCGGCGTGCTGGATAGACTGTAGGTTGCGAACGATGACTGCTGTAGAGCAAAAGGAGCGGTGATGGGAGGCAAAATCTTACTGTGGCTTGTCCTGACCATTGTCTGGATCGGGTGGGATTACTATCGGCACGGTCAACTGCGCAAAACCCTCATAGCATCGGGGGTGATGATCTACATCGCTTCGATGGCGACATTGGGGATGACGATGCGACCGATTGTGCCACTCTTCGTTGCGCACTCGCTTGCGATTGTTGCATCCTGGGTTGCGTTGATCTACTATGTTGGCAGCGGCAAGCTCTATTGGTGGGTGCTGGCGTTGCCGCTGCTGAGTGTAGCGGCTTTTGTGGGGTTGAACTATCTGGAGGGTTCGCGCTATACCTGATAGTAGCGAGATCTTGCAGCGAAGCGATGTTGCAAGCCCATGCGCCTGTGATCCATCGTTGTCCTGGGAATCTGGGCTCCAAGCCCCCATCTGCTACAATATCTCATCTCAAACTGATACGGAATCTGCATGCAAACACGTGACAATTTTTTACGCAAACAGGTGCGGGAGGATCTCGCTTCGGGCAAATACGAGCAGGTCGTTACCCGCTTTCCGCCCGAGCCCAACGGCTTTCCACATATTGGTCACGCCAAATCGATCGCGCTCAATTTCGGCTTGGCCAGAGAGTTCGGTGGCCGGTGCAATTTGCGCATGGACGATACCAACCCCACCACCGAGGATCCCCGCTACGTCGAAGCGATCAAAGATGCCGTCGCGTGGCTCGGGTTTGAGTGGGGCGACCAGATCCATTATACCTCCGACTATTTCGAGCAACTCTACGAATACGCCCTCAAGCTGATCAAAATGGGCAAAGCCTACGTCGACAGTCTCGATGAGGAGACGATGCGTCTGTACCGCGGTACCGTCACCGAGCCGGGGAGGCGCAGCGAATATGCCGAGCGTTCCGTCGAAGAGAACCTCGACCTTTTTGCGCGGATGAAAGCTGGCGAGTTTCCCGATGGCGCCCATGTCCTGCGCGCCAAGATCGACATGGCT
>CAZWMZ010000149.1:0-5090 GCA_964634965.1 uncultured Nitratifractor sp.
ACCGTATCGGCTTCGATATCGATCGCAAACCCCAGCGCATATTCGCCCGAGACCGCACGATCGAGTTGCTGCTCTGCCATCTCTTTCCTTTGGGTTGAGTTGCAGGCAGTGTAGCAGAAGAAACTTTAAAGAAGAGTAAAATTGTCTGATTTAAAAAATTTGACGCTGTTTTCAGTAGTTCTTCGCGTTTTTAAACTCCGCCACCTCGCTGTCCACCATCGCGTCGATCATGCGCAAATAGAGGTCGTTGATGAGATTGGGTGAGAGGTCGAGCTCGATCGCTTTGGCGCGGGCGCGGTTGATCACATCCTCAATGCGATCTTCGGCCTTGATCTCGTCGACGCTGGTTTTGAAGTGCGCGAGTTGTTTAACGTACGCATTGCGAGCAGCGATCAGGGTGACGATCTGCTCGTCGAGCGCATCGATCTCGGCTCGGGCCTCTTCGAGAGAGTTGCACGGTTTGATCTGCATGGTTACCCCCTGAAAAATGTGATTGAGAAGTATTATATCAGAACTTTGCAAAACCTACGTCTCTTTGCGGTCGCCTGATCCTGGAACAAATTACCATTCATCGCGCCCGAGGGCATTGCACCAAACCATACCCTAACTCGAAGAGGAGCGTGGTACACTTACCGACGCCTCTTGCGGGATCCAGACCGCTGGAGAATATCCAAACAAAACACAACTATTGCAAAACAATATGTTTGACAAGTGGGATTTATTTCGGTATACTGTCTAATACTTCCATGCGAGGGACACACAATGGAGCTGCAATACAACGTCCTGATTGTTGACGATGTTGTGGAAAACATTCAAATTGCAATGAATATTCTCAAGGAAGATCGCTACAATTTCTCATTTGCCAAAAGCGCCCAGGAGGCGATGCTGATCCTCAAGCAGAAAAAATTTGATCTGATCTTGATGGACATTATGATGCCGGGCAAAAATGGACTCGAAGCCTGTGTCGAAATCAAATCCGACCCGAGTCTGGTAGATATTCCAGTCATTTTTCTGACCGCCAAAGTAGATGTCGACTCAATGTCTAAAGCGTTTGAAGTCGGTGGCGTTGACTACATCACCAAGCCATTTCATGCCGACGAACTCCTCGCACGGGTACGCACCCACCTGGAGCTCTATCGAGCCAAAGAGATCCTGAAAGCTCACAACCTCTCACTGCAGACCAGGATCAAGATCCAGGAACAGCGGGTGATGAGCGAACTCGAAGCCAACCAGAAAGAGATGCTGGAAATCATCGCCGAACTGGTCGAGTCGGTTTCGGACGAGACCGGCAAGCACATTCGACGTGTCACCGAATACTCCCGACTGCTCGCCACGTATCACCCAGCACTCAGCGACGAAGACGTCACGATCATCTACCACGCCAGTGCGATGCACGATATCGGCAAAATCGCTATCCCGCAGGAAATTCTACACAAAAAGGGGCCGCTGACTCCCGAAGAGTTTGCCATCGTCCAGGGCCACACAACTCAGTCGCATGCTTTCCTCAAGCACTCCAGGCGTAAATTTCTCAAGGCCGCCGACATCATCGCCCATCAGCACCATGAACGCTGGGACGGCACCGGGTATCCTCAGGGACTCAAAGGCGAAGAGATCCACATCTACGGCAGGATCGTTGCGCTCTCCGACGTATTTGACGCATTGACCCACAAGCGTGCCTACAAAGAGCCATGGAGTCTGGAGGCATCAGCAGCCTACATCATCGAGCAGAGCGGAAAGCGGTTCGATCCTCTTCTGGTCGAGATCTTTCAGGAGCATCAAGATGAATTTTTCAAAATCTTCGCGTTGTAAATCGGTTCTTCTTCGGGTGGGCCTGATGGTCGCCTGTACGTTCGGCTCACTCCAGGCTGCCCAGGAGGCATTTGTCTGGTACGATGACGCAGACTACAAGCCCTATATCTACAAAGATGCCAACGGCAACTCTGCCGGTATCTTCAAGGATTTGATGGTTGAGATTTTCAAGCGCATCCATGTGCCGCTGGAGAGCAAAGTGTTTGCCTGGAAACGAACGCAGGTGTTTGTCCACAATGGTCTGGCCGACGGAATGGTAACCGTCGCAACCCGCAAACGACTCGAGACGATGGTCAGCAGCAAGCCGCTCGTTGTCAGCGGCGAAAAGATTTTCGTCCGAAAAGATCACCCCAAAATCGAACAGATCAAACGCATCCAAACGATCGATGCACTGCGCGATTATCGCATCGTCGATGTGGTCGGCGAAGGGTGGGCCGAAGAGAAGTTCAAACACTTTCCTCATGTTATCTGGGCCCCCAAGCTAACAAGTGCTTTCTATCTGCTGGCCAACGGTCGGGCGGACATCTATGTCAGCAACGAGTTCTTTGGGATTGCGTTTATTCAGTCGCTGCTGAAACAAAACACTCCCTTTCGTGAGAATCTCAAGCAGATCATGGTCTGCTCCAACAATCTCGAAAAGATTGAATACGCACTCCTGATCAACAAACGATCCAAATGGGCCCGATTGATTCCCCGGATCAATGCGACAATCGATCAGATCAAACGTGATGGAACCTACGACAAAATCATGCGCCGCTACCTCCAGATCGATGCCCAATAATCCTGTGATGCAGTCAAAAGAATGATGAAATGGGTCTGGATCGTCGCAATCGGCGCAATGCTTACGTCGACCTGGGCAGACGCTGACGCCGGCTCGGAGGTCGCTAAAAGCGCCGATTCGCTGGCGTCGGTCTGTGCCGAACCGCTCTACAACTACAACCTCGAATCCACACGAGCCCTTCTCAAAAATGCCCTTGAGACCAACCGTTATATCCAGACAATCACCCTCACGGATCATTTGACTGGCAAACGTTTTGCTACAGCATCGCGTCCCGAAAGCTCTCTCGACGGACACAAGGTACTGACGCGCTTTATCACCTATCGAGGCGAAACGATCGGCCAACTTGCTCTGACATACGTCACAACCCTGTTGACACTGACACCCAAAGAGCGACGCTGGATCAAGAACCACCCTAAGGTCCGTGTAGGCATGAACGCCTGGGAGCCGATTGCGATGATCAAATCGGGTCATCTCGATGGCATCGTATGGGATTATCTGACGCGCATCGCCGATCGCACCGGACTCACCTTTGAGTATGAGCCGACCGCTTCATGGCCAGAGACACTGAAGCGTTTTGCGAGCAAAACCATCGATCTCATTCCATCAATCGAAGAGACCGATCCGCAGAAACTGCGCGGACTGCCGACCGAAACCTACATGCAGTTTCCCTATGTCATCGTCAGCCGCATCCAGGAGTCCTACATCAACACCCTCAAAGAGCTCAATGGCAAAAAGGTCGCCGTACCACGGTACGGAAGCGGATATGCGTTTTTGCACCGGCATTATCCTCAGATCAAACTCCTCCCTGTCCGCACCGTTGTCGAGGCACTTGAAGCAGTCAAAGAAGGGCGCGCCTATGCGTTTGTTGGGCACATGGGAGTCGGCATGTACTATGTCGGCCATTTCTACTCCAGCGTACTGCACATCGCCGGCAAGACCGATTTTGTTTTTCATCACCGCATGCTGGTCCAGCCCGATCGCTGGATTCTCAGGGACATTCTTAACAAAGCGATCGACTCGATCGAGCCAGACGAGCATCAAGCAATTCGTAACCGCTGGCTGCACATTGAGGTCAAAGAGGCAACCGACTACACCTTTTTGTATATCCTGGGCGCAGTTTTTATGCTGGTGATGGGCGTAACGCTCTATTGGAACAAAAAACTTTCGATCGAAATCGAAGAGCGCAAAGCCGTCGAACATGAACTGGCTCTGGCCAAACGTGATGCCGAGCGAGCCAACAGCGCCAAATCGGCCTTTTTGGCCAACATGTCACACGAGATCCGCACACCTATCAATGCCATTGTCGGCTTTACCGAGTTTTTAAGCCAGGAGGTCGAGAGTCCCCGCCTCCAATCCTATGTGCACAGCATCCAAAATGCCAGCCATACGTTGCTGCGGCTCATCAACGACATCCTGGACCTCTCCAAGATCGAAGCCGGCAAACTTGAGATCCAGTATGCTCCCACCGATCTTGCTGCCTTGTGCAGTGAGATCGGATCGGTTTTTGAACTGACACTCAAAAAGAAGCATCTCTCCCTTCAGACGCAGATCGATGACCGGCTGCCGCACTATCTGATGACCGACGAGATACGGTTGCGTCAAATCCTCCTCAATCTCGTCGGAAACGCAGTCAAATTTACCGAATCGGGCCACATCCAGATCGTAATCGAAGCAACCCCCGTCCCCGATACGACCGATCGCATCGACGTCATGATCGCGATCGAAGATACTGGCATCGGCATCCCCGAAGATCAGATCAACGATATCTTTGATGCATTCAAACAGACCGAAGGGCAGGACAACCGCAAATATGGCGGAACCGGACTGGGGCTCTCCATCTCAAAACGTCTAAGTGAAATGCTGGGAGGATCCCTTCATGTCGAGAGTACCCCGGGAAAAGGGAGTCGCTTTTCGATCCATCTGCCGAATCTGCTCATCGCATCCGCAGAACCGACATCGACCGTCAGGCCGATCCCGACTGCTGCGCAGTTTGCTGCTGCGACGGTGCTGGTCGTTGACGACGTCGAAGCCAATCGAGAGCTGGTCGTTCGACTCTTCGAGAAGAGCGCTGTACGCACCGTTACCGCCAGCGATGGACTGGAGGCGATCGAACAATTTGAAGCAACGCAACCTGATCTGATCTTGATGGATCTGCGTATGCCCAATATGGACGGTTACGCCGCTGCCGAAGCGATCAAGACCGTTGCACCTGATCTGCCTGTCATTGCACTGAGCGCCTCAAGCATGCAGGATCAGCAGAAACATCGCTTTTTTGATGCTTTTCTCCAAAAGCCAATCACACAAGAACGCCTCCTGTCCGCCCTGAGCCGCTGGCTCCCGCTGTTGGACTCAGAGACATCCTCGACACCAGAGCCATCCAGACAATGGAATGAAGATCTTTTTGCCATCCTCAGCCCCCTGCCTGTCGCCGACAAAAACCGACTCACAACCGCCTATCGTCAGGCCATTCGACACAACAGCATCACCGAAATCGATGCTT
>CAZWMZ010000150.1:0-6378 GCA_964634965.1 uncultured Nitratifractor sp.
CACAGCGTTACCGGCGACTCCCACGAGATCGAACGCCCTTGGATACGGGCAGCAATAAGTTTGGCAACATGTTGGCCTTCTGAGAGCGCGGTGTTGCCCGATTTGGAAAAACCCATTTTACGCGCATCGCCTGCGATGAAAATCGTCGGGTAACCTTTGGCTGTATAGGTGATGGCATCCATGTCTCCTTCGAGACGGTTATAGTACGAATCTTTGGCCAGACCTATTTTTTCGAGCAATGCAGCGCCACGCACGTGAGGATAAAACGACGCATCATCGAACGCATAGGTATCGAACTCCGTGTGTACTTTTTTGGCCTCCAGATCGATCCGCTCGATCACCGCGTTGGGCTCCCATTGCAGATAGTCACGATAAAGCGCCCGATATGCGGTGTGAAAGCCGTGCTCTTTGATTGTAATGTCATTGTTCTCATCGAGTAGCAGCACTTTACCTTTGATGGCATTGTGCTTAAAATAATCGGCCACCAGTGCTGCTCGTTCATACGGTGCCGGCAGGCAGCGATAGTTGCCTGAAGGCACTGTCATTAAAAAGATGCCTCCTTTGAATTGTCGAATCTTCTCTTTGAGAGTCCAATGCTCACTGCCTGGTCGAAATGCCGCCGGGTATCGGGTGCGCAATGCCGTTTCAACGGCCGGGTCGCGTGTCCAGCGACTGTAGTCGTACTCAATCCCAGTTGCCAACACCAAATAGTCATAAGCCACCTCGCCGTGCGTGGTAAAGACAATCTGGCGCTGCTTGTCCACATCGTACACTGTCGCATGCAAAAAGGTATAGTCGTAGTTGCGAGCACCCCTGAGGTAGTCATGCATCAAAAAGTCGGTCTCGACCTTGTCCACCAGCCACAGATTGCTCACCGGGCATGAGATAAACAGATCGCGCTGTTCGATCAAGATCACTTCACTTGAGGGGGCAAAAATACGCGTGTATTTGGCGATGCTCAACCCTGACCAGCCTCCACCGACAATGACAACACGTGGTCGGGTAGATTTTGGGTGAGTTACGGACAACTCAGAAGCCGATACAGCAGCGTCAGTCGCAACAGCTGCGATTGCGGCTGCTGCCGTTTTAAGAGCCGTACGTCTCGAACCATCCATGCTAATCCTTTTGTGATATAATGGGCACCTCTAATGATTGCACTCTCTATAGAAGAAAAGGATGGCAATGCAACCTTTTGTCCGAATCGATCCCGAAGGGGATCTTGCAGCGATGATCGAACGGGTCTATGAAACCCGGCTCGAAGTGTCGGGCGGATGGGGATACGATCCGCACTCAGCGACCCGCATACATGCCTTGCCGGTCTCGAAACCTCAACTGCAGTTCAATCTCGCTCACATGCGCACCTATCTCGAAATGAACATTACTCGCACACCTCAAGAGCGCTACGGAGGCATCGATCTGCAGGAGGTCTCCCGAACCCTGAAAGGCACGCTTGAAGAGGTGAACTACCGCGTCTCTGGCATTCCCGAAGCTCTCTACAACGCTTTTATCGACGAGTACAAAGCCGGATACGGTCGGGACGACTTCGACATCGGCGAACATTTCGCACGGCGCAACGACGCTACGCTGGTGCGCACCGTTGGTTACTGGTTTGACCTGAGTGCACTGGCGTAACTACAGATCATCACCTGTTGCGCCTGCATCCATCGCACGATACATGGTGTTGCGGACGTGCATGGCACTTTTGAACATACCTTCGGGTAGCGTTTTGCCTCCATGAATCATCAGCTCCATTGCCATCGAATAGAGACGCAATTTGCCGTCACTTCCTTCACGGATCATGATGCGGCACGGCATAAACGATCCGAATGTCTCATCGAAGTTGAGAAATTTTTTGGCGATCGAGCGGCTGCAAAATGAGAGAATCCGTGTATAACGTGTCTTTTTCCCATCTTCGTCCTTGGAGCCGTCAAACATGAGTGTATCGCCCACCATCTGCATATCTTCCTCTTCGGCTACCTCTTTCATTGTCTCGACAATGTCATCAGGCTTGATGCCAGGCTTGACCTCAACGATACGGGTCATCGCAGCAGACGAGCTCCCCGTAGCAATGACATCATCCATCATCTTCATGTAGAGACCCTGTGCTCTAGGATCGAGACTGTGCATGCCTGAATAGAGCGGACCGATTTTGACTGCTGCGACTACAATGCCTGCAATGGCAAGTATGCCGATACCAGCTAAGATGTTTTTAATCATATGTGTCTCCTTGGATCGTGCTGGACATTTCGATACGCACCCGACTGCCCGGGACAATCGTACCGCCGCGCACGACGCGTGTAAATATGCCTCGTTTGCTGTTGAGCAGTTTGGGCAAGCGGTTGTCAATGCGGGTGAGAGATTTGCAGATCGTACCGTATTGGGCGATCTCGAGTACCACCTCATCCCCGACAAACAATCGGCTCCCCAGCGGCAGAGAATAGGGATCGAAATCAACCAGGAGATTCTCTTCGAGTGCCCCTTGATCGAGAACGATACCATACTCCGCCGCACGCGCATAGGCCCATGTCGAGGCGATCATGACAGCCCTGAGCGTATCTTTTGCATAATGCTTGTCTCCCAGCACGCCCCCGGCATCGACTTCGATCCGCTCCACCGGTCGACCGGTACGATAGACCGCCAGGCATCGTCCCCCTTCGGTGTGCGATCGGGGTGCTCTCGAGCGTGCGGTTTGGACGTGGCTCATCGTATGTTCCTTGTGTACGTCGGTATCGAAGCTATTTGATCTTCTTCGAATCGGTAACGGTGTTGCCTTTAAGATCGACGTACGTTACCTCCAGCGTATCGCCCGATTTGGCACCAACGAACGAAAACTTCACCAGCGGGTTTTTGGACAAAAACTGGCTCGATGAAAGGTCGAACACTACTTTGCCGTTGGCTTTGGCGGTGATGTGGGTGATGAAATTGGGCTCGGTGCCTTTTTTCTTGGCCTGATCGTATGTCAACATATCGTGCTTAAACAGAACTTTGGCTTTGACGATATCGCCTTTTTGTTTTGCTTTGATTTTCATGGTTTCTTCCTTTCGTAATTAAGATCAACTAAGATCGGGTTAGCCTTCGCATCCGCCGAGTGCGACTTTGAACGAGCTTTTGGCCGAATAGAATTTGCCGTCGGTTCCCTCGAGGATCACTGTAACGGTTCCGGTCTTTTTCATTTTGATTTTGATCAGATAATCGACCGGCTGCCCCTCTTGTACGTCGAAGATCCCTACGAGTGCTTCGGGATTGGCATCCTGGAATACGGCGACGGTTTTGGCTGGAATTTTGCTCTGAATCCCGATGGGGATCTGGCCACCGTTGTTGGCCACTTCGGGTGTTTTGAGTTTGATTCCTTTCTCTTCAGGCGCAATGTCGCCATAGACTTTTTTGATCGCGTCATCGACTGCTTTAGAAGTCCATGCGTCGGGTTTTTCTTTGCGAAAATCGCGTCCAAGTACCATCATCGGTACTGCCATAAGTGCTGCAAGGCTGAGTTTGATAAACGATCGTCGTTCCATTGTATCTCCTTTGTGGTTATTTGCTGTGCTGGACCATGTAATCCACGGCCGCCTTGAGTTCGTCGTCACTGAGGTTCATGTTTCCACCTTTGGGGGGCATGGCACCTTTGCCCTGCAGGGCGTTTTTGTATACCGTTTCCATCCCTTGAGCAATCACCGGTTCCCAAGCCTCTTTGTCTTTAAAGATCGGTGCGCCGGCAGCACCGCTGTCGTGGCAAATAGCACAGGTCTTTTCGTAGATCGGTTTGCCCGGATCGGCTTTGGCTTCACCTTTTGTGGGCTTGGGCAAATCGCGCTTGATTGACATGGGCGGAATGAAATCGTTGATTTCGGTTTGGATCCGCACGAGTTTTTTGCCCGGTTCGCATCCTTTCATGCACCGTTTGCCTACTCCGAGGTTGCTTGGATCATTCAAAAACTTTCGAACATTTTCGACCCCGTTAGGCTCACCGATTTTCGGAACAAAGCCGTCTTTGTTCGGCATAACGATCTTCATAAACTTTTCCCGATCGAGCTCGTACTCATCATCGAGCTCTTCCCCGTCGATCTTGATCTCGTTGAGTGCGAGGATATAGGCCGAAAGGGCATACACCTCATCATCGCTCAAACTCAACGGCGCATTATGCGGCATACCGGTTTTGATGTACCACCACAGCGTCGAAGCGTACGGCCAGTAGGTACCAAACACGCGGATTGGACCGTCTTTGTCGGGAGTGGTACGCTGATGGGTTAGCGTCTCGTGCCCTTCATACGCATTCCCTGCAGCTAACGCAGGGTACCCGTCTCCGCCGGCCCCGAAATCGGCATGGCAGCTGGCACATTTGGCTTCATAAAGCTCTTCGCCCTCTTCGACCGTCCCTTTCCCCTCAGGCAAGCCGGTACCATCGGGCATGACATCGATGTCCCATGCTTTGATCTCGTTGGGAGTCGCGGCGCGGTAGTGTGCAAACGTCGCTTTTTGGGTGTTGACGCGATAGGGGCCGGTCATGCCATTTTTGACCGGATAGGTCACCCCGCCGTCGATCACCTTTTTGCCGTTGGCATAGGTGCGACTGATCGTCGCATCGGCTCCGTAGAGCGCCGAGGCGCCCAGCAGCAATGCCGCTGCCAAAACGCTCAAGCGTTTACGATCGAATCTGTACATTGTTCACCTCCCCTTTTTCGGTCACTTCCCAGGTCATGATGGCATTGCGGTGATAGACCGACTCAACACCGACAGCCGCGACCTCCTGATCGATAGTTGGCTGAACATGGCCGGCATTGTCTCGGGCGCGGCTTTGGAGCAGCAGCGGTTTACCCTCATAGCGGTAGTAGTAGCTAAAGCGTGTCCACGCTTTGGGCAACACCAGTCCTTTGAGTTTGGCTTCAACCCAGTTTTTGCCACCGTCAAACGATATATCGACCCCTTCGATGGTGCCCTGCCCGCTCCACGCAAGCCCCTCGATCTCGACCCAGTCGCCTTTTTTCAAGTCGGTCCAGGGTTTTTCGGGACAGGGATTGGTAATCACCGAATTAACCTCCAGCGGATAGAAATGCTGGATCGCTTTGCCGCTGGGCAAAAGACCGGTGTACTTGGCCGTTTCCTCTTTGGCGTACCACGGCTTGTCGGAAAACTCCAAACGTGCCAGCCATTTGACGTTGAGGTTCCCTTCCCAGCCCGGTACAAGCAAACGGATCGGATACCCCTGCTCGGGACGAAGGGCTTCACCGTTTTGACCCCAGGCAATCATGACGTCATCGAGCACTTTGTCGACCGGAAGCGTTCGTCCCATGTGCGAACTATCGCCTCCCTCGGCCAACATCCATTTTGCTTCGGGCTTCAGACCGATGTCTGCGAGAATATCTTTGAGATAGACACCGGTCCACTCCGCGCAACTCATCATCCCTTTGGCAAACTGCAGGGAGTTAAACTGCGGGCCGCGCCACTCAGGACCGTCGTTGGCCGGACACTCAATAAAGTGAATTCTTGAAACACTAGGATAGCGCTTGAGCTGCTCCATGGTCAGCACCACCGGTTTTTCGACCAGGCCGTGAATCATCAAGCGATGTTCATTGGGATCGATCTGCGCCACACCGCCATGCGAACGACTGAAAAAGAGCCCGTTAGGGGTAATAATACCACTCAGCTCATGTATCGGTGTCATGGCGATAGAGGCTTGCCAGTTGCCTGACTGGAGCAGCTTGGCCAGGCGTCGCGTGACATTGTGCTCATAAGCCGAAGGGAGGCCGTAGAGATTTTTATCTACTCCATCCCCTAACGCTGTTGCCCACGGCTGCTCCTCCATGATGGCAGGATCGTCCCCGGCATGCAGCGCACCTGGCGCCAACACGCCTGCTGCGGCAACCGAGAGGGTGGCCGATCGCCGGAAAAAATCCCGTCGACTCATAGCCGGATCGCCCTGGAGGCGTTCTTCGGATCCGATTTGCATGAATCTTCCTTATGATTATTATTTTTTCTTATCTAATTATATAGATAAGAATGAAAGTAGTATATATAAAAAATATTACTTTGTCAATAAATTTTTTTATTTTTCTACATAAAATAATCGGTGTTACTGTTAGTAACGAAAAAGTAACACTGCTTAAATGAATGGAAAAGTCTCTCTTTTTCGAAACGACTCTTTGGTGATAGCACTAAAAATCGTCGTCCGCCTCAAACTCCGCTTCGGCCGCTTTGAGCTCTTCGGCATCGATTTGGGCCTGTGTCATGAATGCTTTGCGAAATTTTTCGGCCAATAAGGTGCGATTTTCCAACTGTGTAAAATAGAGATACGCCGCCCAATCGCACCAAGCAGCGTCAACGTCACAACAAACGTTTGCATCGGCGAAAAACGTTGTATCGGATCTTTGGTGCGCACCGTAC
>CAZWMZ010000151.1:0-8385 GCA_964634965.1 uncultured Nitratifractor sp.
CTTCTCGTATCTGTTGAGCACTCAGAGACCCACCTCATCAAGCTCTTTAAATTTGAATGCTTCGATGATCTCCTCGATCGTGCGCTCATGACGAACGCTTAGCACCATCATCCCCTCCTCCATAAACTCCATGTAGTTTTCGAATCGATTGGCCAGGATTACAAAATCGATCCATGCCGCACCCGTTGCCTGACGATCGTCGAAAAAGGTGGTGCTTTTGACCACCCCCTCATCAAAATCGATCAACGCCCACGACGCAGCCTCATAGATCGGGGCAATGTGAGCCCGGTCGGGATCGGTACCTGTCATGGGGATCAGGATCAGCATGTGGCTCCCTTCAGCAGTGCCGGATCGAGTGTAAGGTCGCGGTTTTTCATCCTCTTGATGCCCCGATCGAGCACCGAACGGGCGATCTTTTTAGCCTCTTTGAGTGAGTGCATCCGACAGGTACCGCACTGATAGATGTTGATCTCCGGGATGTCGCGTTTGCGCTGGACGGCCAGGACATCCCTCATCGCCTTTTTCCACGCTTTGGCTACCCGCTTTTTAGAAGGCTTACCCAGCAGCGACATGTAAAAACCGGTTCGGCAACCCATCGGGGAGATGTCGATGATCTCAACCGATTGACCATTGAGATGGTCACGCATAAATCCAGCAAACAGATGCTCCAGCGTATGGATCCCCTCCTGCGAAAGGATCTCATGATTGGGACGACAGAAACGCAGGTCAAAGACCGTGATCGTATCGCCCGAAGGACTCAGCATCGTCTTGGCTTTGCGTACAGCTGGCGCAATCATTTTAGTATGATCGACCAAAAAACTCTCCAACATCGGCATGGTAAACTCCTTTGGGGGGATATATGGATGATGGATTATACCATTTTGGAGGTAACGCAACCCCGCCTGTCCAAGTCTCGAAACAGAATGCGTTGCAAAGATGCCTTAGAGGTGCCCTAGAGATAGTGTCGCGTCAGAGCAACCGCTCCACCGATGATGAACTGTACAGCAATGGCACCGGTAATCAGCCCCATCAGTCGGGTCACCACCCTCTCAGCCGTCTCTCCCAATATCCGGCGCAACTCAACAGCATACCGCAAGGCAAAATAGACCGCAACTGCGTTGAGAGCATATGCAGCGATCAAGATACCGATCTCGGCCCAACTCTGCGCCTGCTGCTTCAAGATAATCACCGTTGTAAACAGCCCGGCACCAAAAATCATCGGAATCCCCAATGGAATCACTCCGATCGCACCCCCCTCCTCCGAAGAGAGCATCCGTTTGGGGATATTGCCCAGCATCTCGAGCGCCATCATCAACAACACAATGCCGCCGATCACCTTGAGCGAATGTTCATCGATCCCAAACAGACGCAGGATCGTATCACCAGCCAGCAGAACGATCCAGAACGCAACGACCACCGTCCAGGTCGTTTGGCGGGCAAGGATACGCACCTCACTGCGGGTCACCTGACGCGACAGCATGCCGAGCATCATAGCGCTGACACCGATGGGATCCATGATCGCGCCAAAGGTAATGGTCTGTTGCAAAAACTGTTCCCACAACGTCTGCATGTTTTTTCCTGAATCGTAATGTATAATGTTACCATCTTTTCAGGAAAGGATCGTTCTGATGAACACCGTCGCATTTGACACCCACACCATCACCCCCTCCAAGATCGTCTGTATTGGGCGCAACTATGTCGAGCATATCGAAGAGCTTGGCAATGAAATGCCCGAAAAGATGGTCATCTTCAACAAGCCCAACTCCGCCATCACTGATACCCTGCACTTTTTTGGCGATGCATGTCGTTTTGAGGGGGAGATCTGCCTGTTGATCCAGGATGGAGGCGTTGCGGGGATTGGTTTTGGGCTCGATCTGACCCACGCCGATGTCCAGAACGCTCTCAAAGCCAAAGGATTGCCGTGGGAACGGGCCAAAGCGTTTGACGGCTCGGCTGTGTTGAGCGATTTTGTCTCTTTTGAGGAGGAGTTGACCGCGTTGGCATTCGAGCTGTATCGCAATGGCGAGCGCATCCAGCACGCCACATACGACCTGATGATCTACAAACCCGATGAGATGATCGCCGAGATCGGCCGCTTCATGACCCTCGAAGATGGCGACATCATTATGACCGGCACCCCCAAAGGGGTCGGATATTATCGCCGCGGCGATCGGTTTGAGGCAGAGGTTACGTCTGAAGGAAAGAGTCTGTTGCACGCCCAATGGATTGCCGTGTAAACACAACTCCATCCATCCATCTGTCAAATCCAATTTTTCGAAAATCGATCTATTTTGACAATGAACATGTCCGAGATTCTATTGTCGAGGGATATGTTGTTCCATTGCCATATCGATTCCAATAAAGATACGATACCTGCTGCTCGGTATGGTAAAATCCGGAAGCCAAAACATGGCCCTTTAATCCTCGCCACAAACAGGCGGTGCTATAATAGCAAGGATCGCACTGGCGACGGTGCGGTACATCTCTCATTCCGAAGGGCACTACCATGTTTTCCCGTTTCAAACTCACCCAACACGGCACCGATGTCAAGACGGAGTTTCTGGCAGGATTGACAACGTTTTTGACCATGATGTACATCGTCCCGGTCAATGGATTCATTCTCGCCGATGCCGGGCTCCCGATGGATGCAGTCGTCACGGCCACAGCACTCGTAACCATTCTGGCGACCTTTTTCAGCGGCATCTGGGGCAATACCCCCATCGCAATGAGTGTCGGCATGGGACTGAATGCCTATTTTGCTTACGGCCTGGTATTGGGGATGAAGATCCCGTGGCAGACAGCCCTGGGGATCGTTTTTGTCTCCGGTATCATTTTTGTCCTCCTCTCGTTTACTCGGTTTCGCGTCTGGATCATGACCTCCATCCCGATGGATCTGCGGCGCGCCATCAGCGCAGGCATCGGAGCCTTTATCGCTTTTATTGGATTCAAGGAGCTCAAGATGATCGTCCCGGACAAAGCAACGTTTGTTGCGCTGGGGCACTTTTCCGATCCGCACGTGCTGCTGGGGGTCCTCGGGCTCGTGCTGGCACTCGGCCTCTATGCCTGGCGCATTAAGGGTGCTTTCGTCCTGGCGGTGGCGATCACTTCGATCGTCGGGTGGATACTGGGCATCGGTGAAATGCCCAAAAGCCTTGTCAGCATGCCCGCCTCCATCGCCCCCATTGCCGGACAGCTCGATATCCCTTCGGCTCTCTCGTTGAGCCTGCTTCCGGTGATCGTGACGTTTTTGGTCACCGACATGTTCGACACAATGGGAACACTCACGGCTGTAGGCGCACGGGCCAATCTGTTCCAAAGCGAAGACGGAGAGGAGAAGGCACTCGAAAAGACCCTCGAAGCCGACGCGCTGGCGACCGTAACCGGTTCATTGCTGGGCGTCTCAACGACCACGTCATTCATCGAATCGGCCAGCGGGGTCGAAGCGGGTGGACGTACCGGGTTGACGGCAGTCTTTACGGCCATGTTTTTTATCTTGACCCTCTTTATGCTGCCGATTTTCAAAGCGATCCCTGAGCCGGCCATTCTGCCCGTACTGGTCGCCGTCGGCGTGATCATGTTCACTGAGCTGGGACGCATCGATTTTGCCCACATGGACACTGCCACAGCTGCGGGGGCGTTTTTTGCGATCCTGCTGATGCCGCTGACGTTTTCGATCACCAACGGTCTGGCGGCTGCGTTTGTGATCTATACGGCCATCAAGCTGCTCAAAGGCGAATACAAAGAGCTCAACTTCGGCATCCTGCTGTTGACACTGATCTCCCTGATCGTCTTTTACGTACACGGCTAAAGGCGCACCGTTGGAAAAGTACTACTACGGATACGAAGAGTTCGTCGGCGATGCCGATGCGCTGGTTCACAAGATCAAAGGGTTCGACCCCGATACCCTGCTCGCCGTTGCACGCGGCGGCCTGACACTGGGCCACTTTATGGCCCAGGCGATGGATACCCGACGGCTCTTTGCCCTCAACTCGATCCATTACGACAAAACCCGCAAACTCGAAACACTCGAGGTGTTCAATATCCCCGACCTGAAGAGCGCCAGACGCGTACTCATCGTCGATGACATCATCGACAGCGGTGAGACGCTGCGTGAGGTGCTGCGCCTGCTGAAGACAAAGTTTCCTCAGACCCAATTCAAACTTGCAACCATCTTCTACAAACCTACTGCCGTCATCGAGGCCGATTATACCCTCAAAAAAGCACACGAATGGATCGATTTTTTCTGGGAAGTGGATCTGCTCTCTCCTCGTTCATAGCCTCCTCTTGCCCAAAGACCGCAACAGGATGCTTTGAATCTGCGCCATGCTCACATTTGGAGGCTTTGTGTCAAACGCGATTTACACACGCACACGCATTAAGGGCAGCCTGAATGTCGAGTTTGAGATTTGGTCTCAGGGGCATCACCCGAAAGAGACTGCATGCTGTCATCATGGAGGAAATGAGTGTCCAGAATCCAAAGATGCCACCAGTGCTACAACCCAAACGGTGCGACTCGACATGAACAAAAGTGTTTCGATAACGTATTCAGATACAATTTTATAATTTTTTTATCGCTGTTTCTCTCTCTCCTTAAGGAACTTTTAATCCACGTTACCCTAAACTGAATCCTGTTACACTTCACAGCCAAAAGGAGCTTCCATGAAAAAACTGTTCAAAATCTCAGTTGTTGCCGCCCTGGCAACTGCAACACTCGTCTCAGCCGGTACCCTCGATGACGTCAAAAAAGCGGGCGTGCTCAAATGCGGGGTCAACACCGGTCTGCCCGGTTTTTCTGAAGCCGACTCCAAAGGTGCGTGGCGCGGCCTTGATGTTGACTATTGTCGTGCGCTTGCTGCGGCGGTCCTCGGAGATGCCAACAAGGTCAAATACGTTCCCCTCAACGCCAAAGAGCGCTTCACAGCCCTCCAGAGCGGTGAGATCGATGTCCTTTCGCGCAACACCACCAACACCGAGACCCGCGACACGACACTGGGGATCAATTTTGTCGGCGTGATGTACTACGACGGTCAAGGCTTTATGGTTCCCAAGGCACTGGGCGTCAAGAGTGCCAAAGAACTCGACGGAGCAACCGTCTGCATCCAGGCCGGTACCACGACCGAGCTGAACCTCGCCGACTACTTCCGCGCCAACAAGATGAAGTTCAAAGCGATCACCTTCGACACCAACGATCAGGTTGACAAAGCCTTCCTCGCCGGTCGCTGTGATATCCTCACAACCGACCAGTCCGGCCTCTATGCGGCTCGCACCAAGTTTAAAGAGCCGGAAAAATATGTCATCCTGCCCGAGATCATCTCCAAAGAGCCTCTCGCACCCGCCGTACGCCAGGGAGACGATCAGTGGTTTAACATCGCCAAGTGGGTACGCAACGCACTCCTGACTGCCGAAGAGAAAGGCATCACCAGCGCCAACGTCGATGAGATGAAAAAGAGCAACGATCCTGAGACCAAGCGTCTGCTCGGCACCGAAGGAAGCATGGGCAAAAATGTCGGTCTCGAAGCCAATGCCTTCTGTCGCGCCATCAAGCAGGTAGGCAACTACGGCGAGATCTTTGAGCGCAATGTCGGCAAAAACACGCCGCTGAAGATTTCACGCGGACTCAATGCACTCTGGAACAAGGGTGGCCTGCAGTATTCGCCTCCGTTCCGCTAAGAGACATCGCTGCGCTCTTGCGAGCTCCCTTTGAGGGAGCGACGGGGCGTGGGCTATGGCTACGGTGTGACCGAGGTACCCATAGCCCACTCTCTGGGGAGTAGTTCCAACACAAAGGATGCCATGTGCTTTCGTATCTACGTAACGAAAAGGTTCGCGGAGTTCTGTACCAGATCCTGGTCATTGCCGGGTTTGTTACTCTGGCATGGTTTATCGCCATCAACACCGCTCACAACATTCAGGTACGGGGCATCAAGTCGGGGTTTGATTTTCTCCACTCCACAGCGGGGTTTGACATCACCGAATCGCCGATTCCCTTTTCGCCTCAAAGCACCCACTGGGATGTCTTCAAGGTCGGTCTGCTCAATACGCTCATCATTGCGTTTGCCGGCATCCTGCTCTCAAGCCTCCTCGGTTTGATCATCGGAGTAGCACGCCTCTCGTCCAACTGGCTGATCAACCGTCTGGCTGCAGGCTACATTGAAACGTTCCGAAACATTCCTGTGTTGTTGCAGATTCTCTTCTGGTACAACGTCGTGCTGGCTACCCTGCCCGCAGCACGCAAAAGCATCAATCTCTTTGATGCCGTCTTTATCAACAACCGAGGGCTGTTTGTTCCCCGGCCGCTCTTTGGGGAGGGCGCCTGGATGATTGCGGCCGCACTGGGCGTGGCGCTCATCGGCAGCTGGGGGCTGTTTCGCTGGGCCCGCAAACGCCACGACGCAACCGGACAGGAGTTTCCGGCCTTTTGGGCCTCACTGGGATTGCTGATTGCGTTGCCAACCCTGGCCTACTTCCTCTCGGGTCAACCGATTCATTTTGAATACCCGGCACTGAAAGGATTTAACTTTCATGGAGGCAAGGTCTATACGCCTGAATTTCTGGCGCTGCTCTTTGCCCTCTCGATCTACACCGCTACCTTTATCGCCGAAGCGATCCGCAGCGGGATCGAGGCCGTACCCAAAGGGCAAAAAGAGGCCGCCACGGCCCTGGGCTTGACCCCGACACAGTCGTTGCGCTTTGTGGTACTGCCCCAGGCGATCCGCATCGCGATCCCGTCGATCATCAACCAATACCTCAATCTCACCAAAAACTCCTCGCTCGCCGCTGCGATTGGTTACCCTGAACTGGTGACGATCTTCGCCGGAACCAGCCTCAATCAGACCGGTCAGGCTCTTGAGATCATCGGCATCACCATGCTGACTTACCTTATCATCAGTCTGGTGGTTTCGTTCATCCTGAACTGGTTCAATGCCAAAATGAAGATCAAGGAGCGCTGAGTATGGCAGTCTATCCTATCCTATCGGCCAAGAAACCCCCACTGGGTGAGCGGGGCGCCATCGCATGGGTCCGCCGCAATCTCCTCTCCAGCCCCTTCAATATCCTCTTTACGCTGCTGGGGATTGCGATCCTGGTGATGATCATTCCACCGTTTGTTCGCTGGGCGGTCACCGACGCAAACTTCATCGGTCACTCCAAAGCCGAATGCACTGGCGACGGAGCCTGCTGGATCTTTGTCCGCGAAAAACTCAAAATGTTCCTCTATGGATTTTACCCCGAGAGTGAGCTCTGGCGCGCCAAACTTACACTGGCCTTTTCGATCGTCGTGTTGATCGTTTTAAAATTCAGTGCACTGCGCTGGATCAAGATCCTCCTCATCGCCGCCCTGCCGATCGTGGCAATTGTGCTGCTCCATGGCGGAAGCTTCGGACTGAGCGTAGTCGAAACGAGCAAATGGGGAGGCCTGTTGCTGACGCTGGTCATCTCTACTGTGGGCATCGTCCTCTCATTCCCCATCGGCGTGCTGCTGGCACTCGGACGCCAATCGCGCCTGCCGATCATCAAAACCCTGAGCATCTTCTACATCGAATTGATCCGGGGCGTACCGCTGATCACGGTCCTCTTTATGGCCTCGGTGATCCTGCCACTCTTTTTTCCTGAGGGGGTTGATTTCGACAAGCTGGTGCGCGCGCTGATCGGTATCACCTTTTTCGAAGCAGCCTACGTGGCCGAAAACATCCGGGGTGGCCTCCAGGCGATCCCCAAGGGCCAATACGAAGCTGCCGATGCTCTGGGGCTGGGCTACTGGCAGAAGATGCGTCTGGTGATCCTGCCTCAGGCGATCAAGGTTGCCATCCCCAACCTCGTCGGCACCTTCATCTCCCTCTTTAAGGACACCTCGCTGGTCATGATCATCGGTCTGTTTGATCTCCTGGCGATGGTGCAACTGACCGCGAACGATCGCGACTGGCTTGGCATGGAGACCGAAGGGTATGTCTTCGTCGGATTTGTCTTTTGGGTCTTTACCTTCAGCATGTCGTTTTTCTCCAAACGGCTCGAGAAACAACTCAACACCAACAACAGGGATTAAACCATGGCCACAACCGAAAAAGATTTCAGTGAACCGATGATCGAACTCCAAAACGTCAACAAATGGTATGGAGATTTTCATGTCCTCAAAGAGATCAATCTCACCGTCAGCCGGGGAGAGATCGTCGTCGTTGCTGGCCCGTCAGGTTCGGGCAAATCGACCATGATTCGCTGCATCAATCGCCTCGAGGAGTATCAGGAGGGCAGCATCAAAGTCAAAGGCGTTGAGGTCAATGCTGATGTGAAAAATTTGCGCGAGGTGCGTGCGAATGTCGCGATGGTCTTTCAGCACTTCAACCTCTTCCCGCATCTGAGCATCCTCGACAATCTCACGCTGGCACCCGA
>CAZWMZ010000152.1:0-2217 GCA_964634965.1 uncultured Nitratifractor sp.
GTTGGCGATCATCTGCGTGTTGGCGGCTGGCGCGACAAGCAGCGGGCCGCTGTAGGCCAGAGCCGTCTGCAGCAGAAGCGTATCAGCGATCCCTTTGCTGAGCTTGTTGATGGTGTTGGCGGTCGCCGGTGCGATCACAAAGGCGTCAGCCCATTTGCCGATGTCGATGTGATTGAGATCGCTGCTCCAGCTCTCGCTCTCGGGAGTCAAGACGGTGTTATGCGTCAACGCCTCAAACGTCAGTGGCGTAACAAACCGCTGAGCTGATGAGGTCATTACCACGCGAACCTCGGCACCCGATTTGATCAGCAGGCGAGCCACCTCGGCCGCTTTGTAGATGGCGATCGAGCCGGTGACACCCAGCAGGATTTTTTTACCGGTAAGGTTGGCACGCATCAGCTCTCCTTGCCGAAAAATTTATGGAAAAACCCCGCAACGAGTTTCATCGGGGTGCGACTGATGGCCAGGGCGCCTTCGGGGACATCTTTGGTCACGGTCGAACCGGCGGCGATTATAGTATTGTCCGCCAGTGTTACGGGGGCGACAAGCTGACTATCCGAGCCGATAAAGACGTTTTTGCCGATGACGGTACGGTGTTTGGCTTTGCCGTCGTAGTTGCAGGTGATGGTGCCTGCACCGATGTTGGTGCCCTCATCGATCGTCGCATCGCCGAGATAGCTCAGGTGCCCAGCTTTGACGCCGGTGAGGGTGGCGTTTTTGGTCTCGACGAAGTTGCCCACTTTCGAATCACGCAGGGTGCTCCCCGGGCGCAGATGTGCCAGCGGGCCGACGGTACTGTCGATGAGGGTGCTCTCTTCGATCACGGTGTGTGCGCGTATGCGACTCCGCTGGATGTGACAAGCCCCCTCGATGCGCACGCCGTTTTCGATCTCGCACTCACCCTCAAAGGTCGCGCGACTGTCGATGTAGATCGTCTCAGGCAGATGCATCGTCACCCCCTGCAGCATCCACTGCTGACGGATGCGCTGTTGCATGAGTGTTTCGGCATGCGCCAGATCGCTCTTGGAGTTGACACCGAAAAACGCTGCCTCAGATACAAAAACAGGATGAACACTTTTTCCCTCACGGATGGCCATTTCGACGATGTCGGTCAGATAGTATTCGGCCTGAGCGTTGTCGTTGTTCAGTCGGGGGATGTATCGCTCGAGTGCGTAGCGAGTGAGGCGGTAGACGCCGGCATTGAGCGTGGTGATGGCACGCTCCTGGGGGGTGCAGTCTTTCTCTTCGACGATGCGCTGAACGCGGCCGTTTTCGATAACGACACGACCGTAAGCCGGTGGTGGATCGAGTTGCAATACGCTCATATTGATCTCGGCATCTCCTGCATCGAGACGGCGTAATGCGTCGGGCGTGACCAGTGGCATATCTCCATTGAGTACCAGAATCCGATCGTGTTGTACCGTCAGGTCACGCAACGCACCGCCGGTGCCAGGGTAGCGCTTGGCATCCTGTTGATGAAACGCGATACCTGTATAGCTCTTTTCGATTGCATCGCGAATGCGATCGGCCTGGTGGTACAAGACGACAGTGATATCATCGCTGAGTTCACGTGCCGCATCGATGGCGTGAAAGAGCATCGGTTTGCCCGAGAGGGGGTGGAGGACTTTGGGCAGGGTTGATCGCATACGGGTGCCTTGTCCGGCTGCAAGTATCACTACGCTAAGCGCCATACCGATCCTTTGTGGAAAAAATCATGCCATTATAGCCAATGGAGATTAATCCCATCGTATCTTCAACACAAACACAACAACCTTGACAAAACCAGGGAGAGCCTCAGCGTCGATAATGCGTATCGATGGCGTGGATCTTCTGCACGCGGTCGGCGTGGCGTCCCCCCTCAAACTCGGTTCCTATAAATGCATCGAGCATGCTCTCGATCACTCCGCGACCGACGACCCGTTCACCAAAAGCCAGAATGTGCGCATCGTTGTGTGCTCGTGCCATGGCGGCAGTGTAGGCGTCGTGACAGAGCGCGGCACGGATGCCGGGGACTTTGTTGGCTGAGATCGAGATGCCGATCCCGGTGCCGCAAATGACGATCCCAAAGCTGCCCGGATCGTCTCGCACGGCTTCGGCGCAGGCACGCCCATAGTCGGGATAATCGACCCGGTCGGCCGAATCAGGACCCAGATCAATCACGGTATGGCCGCGCTGGGTGAGCAGCTCTTTCGTAAAGGCCTTGACGGCGTATCCGGC
>CAZWMZ010000153.1:0-2378 GCA_964634965.1 uncultured Nitratifractor sp.
CGGATTGAGATTGTCCCGTTGGGTGTTTTCCATCACGGCGATCTCAAAGAGTGCCTTGTCTCCCTCCTGCTGTATCGGCAATTCGGTCTCTTGAACGATCGCTTTGATGCTCTTGAGGCCAAGCTTTTTGTGCGCGAGCCAACGCCGATAGCCGGCTTTAAGGAGATAGTGTTCGGCCTCGATCCGTATCACCGCAATGGGCTGAATCAAACCGTGCAGTTTGATCGAACGCGCCAGATCCTCCAGCTCTTCCTCATCAATGTGGAGGCGTGGTTGCATCGGGTTGGCTTCGATCGTGTCGATATCCAGCTGCTGAAACGTCTCGCCATCGATCGGTTTCGCATGCGAAATCTCTCTGCTTTTGGTCTGCAGATGCGCCTCTTCTCCGGCTGCAAGCATCATCGCTGCATTGATTTTACGCCGCGCCATTTGTCGATCCTTTTGTTGATATCTCCTGGATGAGCTGGAGGATTTCTTGATGGGCTTTGCTCTCTTTTTTGGTCTCAGTGACGCCTCGTCCCTCTTCCATTGTTTTGTAAAAGTCAGCTCGATGTGCCACCACTGTTTCCATCAGATCAAAATGATCCAGACTCGCAATCATCTCTTCGATCACTGAAAAGTCGCGCGCGCTGGGGCTGACATCGTTAAGCAGAACATTGGCACGAATATCGACTCCCATTTTTTGTGACAACTCCTCAATGATCTGATGAAATTTATATAATCCAGCTATTTCGGTAACCCGATCAACAGCAGGAGTAACGATCACATCTGATATGTAGATAGCAGCCCGGTTGAGGTTTGAGTCGAATCCGCCAACATCAATAATGATGTTTTTATCATCTGGCCAACTGTCCATGAGTTCCACAAAAGCCTCAGGGGTTTCTGGCTGGATGATCTCCAGCGGTTCGAGACCGTTGGCTTTGCGTAGATTGTTGGTATAGACAAGGGTCTTTTGGAAATCCAGATCGATGATCGGCACCTGCAGTCCGATCGCCAGATGCCACGCCAGCAGGCTCTTGCCGACGCCACCTTTTGAGTGCGCAATGGTAATGACCATAATACCCCTTTGTTTCGCATGCGAAATGATGCGGTGATTATAACGCAATGAGGCTGTGATGAAGTTTCGCGTGCGAAACATCAGAACAAGCGCGCTTGCACACAATAGACACAACTGGAACTGGAACATTCAGCAGGCACCGTGCAACCATGACAAACACTCCATCTTAAAGCCGTTGAACACTTTACCTTCATTCCCATCGTCAGAGACAGCGAAAAACCGCTCTCTCTTAGGAGTGGGGACTTCAGTCCCGTAAAAAATGTCCCATTTCATGGGACTCTTTGACTGAAACCCAAGCTCCAAATACTTAGGAAAGGAATGTTCTTATGCGATCTCAGGACGGATAAGAATGAGAAAAGAAGAGCAAGAACGAGAGAAAATTTGGTGGATATTCAACGCCTGGCCCGCATTAATGTTTTGCGCCAAAATCTTGCGTCCAATAGTGTAGATATGTGCTGTTTCTATCGACAAGATGTGCCATACCGACCTCGGTATAAAGGGGACTCATAAGGTTGGCACAGTGCCGATCGCTCTCCAGCCATCTGTCAACGGCATCGTATGCCGTCTCGATCGTTTTGCCGGCCGTTAGATTTTCACCCAGATCTTTCCACGAACCGTAACCGTTTGCTTTTATGCGTTCGCTGAATGTACTGCCCTGGCCAGGATGCAACTGCTGTGCTGTTCGATCGTAGAGGGTACCGGATCCGGTATGGTCTCTGTGGACAATACCGCTGCGCGCCATGTCCACATTGTGTTCGTGGGCAGCAAGACAGAGAGATATGTTCCAGGTAAGCGGTTTGGCCGCAGGAAAATCCCCCTCGTCGCCGCAATGATGAGGCACGGAGCGGGCCGCATTGATCGCATCGAGGTATGTAGCAGCATTGTCCCTGCAGGCACGCGGTATTTCGAGCGGCTTTGTGCCGTGTTGCGGCGCACCTGTACTGGATGAGCTCGAACACCCCAGGAGCAGGAACATGCCTGTCACTGCCAAAGCATTGCGCAATCTGACACAATCAAACATCATTGTTGTCTCCCACCGACCGAACGTCGGACTCTTTGCGATCGCGCAGCAATCGCCGCAATGCAGATGCGATCAGATCTGCATAGGCTTTGAGTGCCTCTTCAGTTGCTGCATCTTGACGGAACTGTTTGTGGAGGCGCTCAAGCTTGCGCTGGAGACTCTCATCCATCCATCGACGTCGAAACGACTCGTCGATCTCAAACACAAGATCATGGCGCCACGCATGCGAAAGTGTGGCCAGCCGATAGAGGTAGTAAACGCCCCGCCCCAAAAGGATGTAGGGGAAGTTGCGATCCTTCA
>CAZWMZ010000154.1:0-1814 GCA_964634965.1 uncultured Nitratifractor sp.
TGCCAGGCATATTTTTCGAGTGCTTCATCGATAAATGCCTGCCGATCAGCATCAGGCTCCCACACCGCATGGAGCAATGCCTTGGCCTCAGAAATCGACAAGGAGCGTTCGATGATATTAAAGACATACATCAGGGTCGAAACCCGTAGATTGTGGGTGCAGTGGAGCCAGATTTTGCGATCGTGCCACATCCGCAACGCATCGCGGAGCATCTCATACCCCTCCAGCGTCAACGCTTGCGAACGCATTGGGATATGCACATACACCATCCCCGCCTGCGTCACCCACTCATCCTCTCCCTCCATCCGCGTCTCATCCTCAGGATGCCGTACCGAGATCACCACCTCATACCCCTCCTGCGCCATACGTGCAAAATCCTCGGGTGCAGGCAAACCCGACGTGGTGAGATTTTCGTATACTGGAACGATGGTGGGGGCGCGGTACATCAGATCGAAATCTCCTTGATATCCGCAATCTCGCGAAAACTGCGATAGATCGAGGCGATGAGCGCTTGGCGGTTGGTGCGCAAGGCCTCCTCCTCGGCGTTGACCATCACGTCGTCAAAATAGCGATCGAGTGCCCCTTTGAGACCAAAGAGCGCCTCGAGACGGGTACGCTCATCGGGGTAGTCGGTGGCGATGACCGCTTGCCATGCTTTGTAGAGTGCCCCTTCGGCTTCTTCAGTAAAACGCGCCGGATCGACCGGCGGCAACGCATCGACATCGAGGTCTTTGATGATATTAGCTACGCGCTTAAACGTACTGAAACGCTCCCGAAAATCGGGCGAACGGACGATCGCATCGAGTGCAGCGACTTTGCGCGCGATGGCGGCGATATCCTGCTCGCCACTGGCCAGTACTGCTGCGATCACCGAGGGGTTGGCCGGGAGCGATTTGGTGATCCGCTCGAGGATAAAGTCGCGCAGCAGCGCAACATCAAACGGCGCATACAGATCGGCAAGCTGCGCGATCGTCTCGTCGATCCCAAAGGGCAGATCGTGGTGCGTGACGATGCGAACGATGCCGTTGACCGCGCGGCGCAATGCAAAGGGATCTTTGGAGCCGCTCGGGATCTTGCCGACACTGAAAAGCCCCATAAGCGTGTCAAGCTTGATGCTCATCGCTACAAGTGCAGCAAAGACGTTCGAGGGCAGATCATCCCCCTCCCCGGCAGGCAGATACTGCTCTTTGATCGCCGTATAGACCAGCGGATCTTCCCCCAGCGCTTTGGCATAGTAGTATCCCATCAGCCCCTGAAGCTCGGTAAACTCATAGACCATCTCACTCATGAGGTCGGCTTTGGCCAGCGTGATGGCACGATCGAGCAAGGCTTTTGCTTCTTCAAACGGTTTGCCGCTTTGGGCATCGAGGCGGTCACGATAACGCTCGGCCAGGCGCGCTGCGATCTGCCGTTCGCGTTCGATCTTGTCGGCCAGGCACCCCAGCCCGTCGATGAACTGAACCTTTTCGAGCCCTTCGGTGCCAAGCCCGCGCGCAAGATCGTTGCGATAGAAAAAGAGCGCATCGCTCAACCGCGGGCGCAGCACCCGTTCGTTGCCGGCGATGACACGACTGTAGTCGCGGGTAAAGGCGTTGGAGACGACGACAAAACGGTTGGTGATCTCGCCCGCTTCGTAGACGGGGAAGTAGCGCTGATGCTCTTTCATCGAGGTCACGATCACTTCGGGCGGCAGCTCCAAAAAGGCAGCGTCAAACGTACCCGTCAATGCCTGAGGGTTTTCGGTGATGGCAACCACTTCGGCCAGCAGATCGTCGTCGCGCTCGATCGTAAAGCCATGCTCCTCCTCGAGGCGA
>CAZWMZ010000155.1:0-2317 GCA_964634965.1 uncultured Nitratifractor sp.
GATCAGGAAGAGGGGCGTTTCTCTTCGGTTGCACTCTTTGGGATCGGTCTGGGGATCGGTATCGTGGCCATGATGCTTGGAGTCGGCGGCTCGGTAATGCTCACACCCATCCTGGTCGGGTTTTTGCATTTTCCGACCAAAAAGGCGGCAACGGCTGGGCTCTTTTTTGTCGTCTTCTCTTCGATCGCCGGGTTGGGATACAAGCTCGCTGCCGGGACGTTTAGTGATCTGTCACTTTCGTGGACGAGTGTTTTGAGCGTCTCGATCGCTGCCTTGATCGGGGTCATGGGAGGCATCGCGCTTAAAGATCGCGTCCACGATACCCACCACCGCCTGTGGCTGATCGGGCTCTATGTGGTGATATTGGGGTTGTTACTGAAAAAGGTGTTTGCGGGGTGAGGTTATGACGCCAATGTGTCAGGCGACCTCTAATGCCGAAAAGTCCTCTACCGGCACGACGATTTTATCGGTGGGTTGCTTGCCGCCCTGAATAGCATGGACTTCGTCTTCAATCTGTTTTAAGACTTTGGCCTCGAAGTATTTTTCGCCACAAAATTCACATTGCAGTGCAGGAACATTATGGAAAATAGCGTAGTTCCCATCGTGTCGAAAAGTGTATTCGGTGAGGGTGTTTTTGAGGTGTTTATTTCCACAAAAAGCACATTGAGTCATGGTTGCATCCCCCTTTCGTATGGATTGATAAATTTTGGTGGTGTAGGAATGTACACGGTAATCAAGACCAATGTTTCGCCTCTTTGTCCGCATACCGTATGAATAGGTTTGCCTTGTTGCGTAAAGCCGACGACCAGACAACTGTTGCCTCTTGGGTCATTTTCGTACGACTCGAGAATGGAACCTGAAATCATACTTTCTTCTACTTCTGAGACCAGCAAATTGTCATTCATTCGTTCTTCGTCTGCATGTTGAGAAAAGAAATATTTTCCCTCTTTCACGCGAGAGACAATCCAATGCATATTCATCATGATTGACGATTGTAACACATTCCAAAAACAATATCAAATACCGTGTGGGATTGTGCTATAATCACCGATTGATTTTACCCTAAAGCAGAAAAGAATATGTCCCAAAAACACGATCACATTCACGTGTTCGGTGCACGCGAACACAACCTTAAAAACATCGACGTTACTCTACCTAAAAACCGCCTTGTCGTTATTACCGGCATCAGCGGATCGGGCAAATCGACACTGGCGTTTTCGACGCTGTATGCCGAAGGGCAGCGGCGTTACATTGAGTCGCTCAGTTCGTATGCGCGTCAGTTCCTGGGGCGGATCGGCAAGCCCGATGTGGACAAGATCGAAGGGCTCACCCCCGCCATTGCGATCGACCAGAAGACCACCTCCAAAAATCCCCGTTCGACGGTGGGAACCATCACTGAGATCTACGACTACCTGCGCCTGCTGTTTGCGCGGATCGGGCGCCAGCACTGCCATCAGTGCGGCAAGCCGATCTCATCGATGTCGGCTTCGGATATCATCACCGAGGTGTTGCGCTTGCCTGAAGGAGCCAAGCTGGTCATCATGGCACCGCTGGTCAAGGAGAAGAAAGGGACGTTTGCCGATCGGATCGAGTCGCTTCGGCACAAAGGATACGTCCGGGCGCAGATCGACGGGGTGATGGTGCGTCTGGACGATGAGATCGAACTGACCAAGACCAAAAAACACACCATCAAAGTGGTCATCGACCGCGTCGTCGTTAAAGAGGCCAATAAGGAGCGGATCGGGCAGGATGTCGAAAAGTCTCTGGGTGAGAGTTACGGGGAAGTGGAGATCGAGGTGCTCAATCACGATGAGTTGGAACTCGATCGCAAGCACTACCACTACTCAGAGCATTTGGCATGTTTTGATTGCAAACTCAGTTTTGAGCCGCTTGAGCCCGTGAGCTTCTCGTTTACCTCTCCCAAGGGAGCCTGCCCGACATGCGATGGGCTGGGGATTCGCTATACCCTTGATCTGACCAAGATCATTGACGGTGCCCTCTCCATCGACAAGGGGGCGGTCAAGATCATGTACGGCTTCAACAAAAGCTACTACACCAAATTCCTCCATGCCTTTTGTGCGCAAAACGAGATCAGCGTCACGACCCCATACGAAGAGCTGGAAGCGTACCAGAAAAAGGCGATCCTTTACGGGCTGGGAACCACGACGGATTTTACTTGGAAGCGGCACAAGCTTACGCGGGAGTGGCCGGGGGTGGTGAAATTCGCTCATGAGATGTTCAAAGACGAAAAAGATGTCGCCGAGTACATGACCGAAAAAGTATGCGACGCGTGCGGAGGCAACCGCTTGCGTCCCCG
>CAZWMZ010000156.1:0-4736 GCA_964634965.1 uncultured Nitratifractor sp.
CTTGCCGCCGGGGGCAATCCAGCGGGTGATCGTGCCAGGACTGGGCAGAAAACTGACCGGATCCTCAGCAGTGATGCGACACTCGATGGCGTGCCCTTTGAGATCGATCGTCTCCTGGCGGGGCAACGCCTTGCCCTCGGCAACACGGATCATCCACTCGATGATGTCGATGCCGCTGACCGCTTCACTCACACAGTGCTCAACCTGCAATCGGGTATTCATCTCCATAAAATAGAAGTTGTTGTGCTTGTCGACCAGGAACTCGAACGTACCAGCCCCTGAGTAGCCGATGTGCTCTGTCGCACGCACTGCTGCTGCATGCAGTTCGGTACGATGCGCATCGTCGAGCACCTCTGCCGGGGACTCTTCGATCAATTTTTGGTGACGTCGCTGCATCGAACAGTCCCGCTCGCCGATGTGAATGGCATTGCCATGTTGATCGCCCATCACTTGCACCTCGACGTGGCGGGGCGATTCGATGAACTTTTCCATGTAGAGCGTCCCATCCCCAAATGCACCGATCGCTTCGGCCTCGCACGCCATAAAGGCCTGCTCCATGCGATCCGAGCTCTCCACTACGCGCATGCCGCGTCCGCCGCCGCCGGCAGCGGCTTTGAGGATCACCGGATAGCCCATCTCGTCCGCAAGTGCGCGTGCCTCTTCGGCATGCTCCACTGCGCCGTCACTGCCCGGAATCGTCGGCACGCCCGCTTCGGCCATCACCTGTTTGGCCTTGGATTTGTCGGCCATCAGGTTCATCACCTCCACACTTGGGCCGATAAACGTAATGCCGTGCCGTTCACAGATCTCGACAAAATCCTGATTTTCGCTCAAAAATCCATACCCCGGAAAGACCGCATCGCATCCGCTCAATTCGGCTGCCGAGATGATCGCAGGAATGTTCAGGTAGCTCTCGGCGCTCTTTTCGCTGCCGATGCAGATCGCCGCGTCGGCGAGCGAGAGGTATCGTGCCTCTTTGTCGCCGGTCGAGTAGACCGCAACGGCCTCTTTGCCCATCTCCTTGATCGTCCGAATCGCCCGCAATGCGATCTCACCGCGGTTGGCGATCAGGATTCGTTTGATCTCCTTGCGCTCGGCCATGATCAGAGCTTCTCAACCACAAAGAGGGGCTTATCGTACTCGACCGCTTCGCCATCCTGAACCAGCACCTCAATGATCTTGCAGTCAAACTCCGCATCGAGTTCGTTCATGATCTTCATCGCCTCGAGGATACACAGCGTCTGACCCTTTTTGACCGTATCACCTGCCTGTACAAATGGCGGTGCATCGGGCGAGGGGGCAGCATAGAAGGTGCCCACCATGGGCGAAGCGATGATCTCGCCCTCGGGCAACGCCGCCTTGTCCTCTGCAGCGGATGCGGCAGGTTCGGACTGAGGTACGGGCGCAGGTACCGGTGCGGCGGGTGCTGGAGCGGCTGCTGGAGCCGGTGCGGCGGGCACGGAACCGCCCTTTTCCATCACCAGTTCAAAATCCTTCATTTTGATTTTCATTCTATCGAGCTTGCTCTTGCCGAAGATTCTGGCCAGCTCTTTGATCTCTTCGAGTTTCATGGAGGCTCCTGTTTTTTTGGTTATAATACCACACTCTATCTATCATCCGAATGCAAAACGAGCTCTCCGGATCAAAAAAGGCCTCCGTTCGAGCCGTTTTCGGACATGAAACGACCCAAAAAGGATCACAAGTGGGACTCAAATCGGACACCTGGATTCGCCGCATGTCGCGTGAACATGGAATGATCACCCCCTTCAGCGACGATCTGATCGCAGAAGGAATCGTCAGCTACGGACTGAGCAGCTACGGCTATGATATTCGTGTCGCGGATGAGTTTAAGATCTTTACCAACATCAACGCCGAGGTGGTCGACCCAAAAAATTTCGACGAGAACAATGTGGTCGATTTCAAAGGCGAGATCTGTATTGTCCCGCCCAACTCATTTGCTCTTGCGCGCACCATCGAATATTTCAAAATGCCTGCAGATACCTTGGCGATCTGTCTCGGCAAAAGCACCTACGCCCGCTGCGGTATCATCGTCAACGTCACCCCCTTTGAGCCCGGATTTGAAGGCCACATCACCATCGAGATCTCCAACACCACCCCCCTTCCGGCCAAAATCTACGCCAACGAAGGGATCGCTCAGGTGCTCTTCTTCCAGGGTGACGAAGCCTGCGAGACCACCTACGCCGACCGCAAAGGAAAATACCAGAGCCAAACCGGCATCACCCTGCCGCGGATCCTCAAGGACGCATAGGATATCTCAAAAAATAGCGCATACCCACAACGGCTTTGCAGGTGCAAAACGATCGGACGGATCGCGGCATTCTTGCCCCGGCCTCTGTGTTCGACCATCCTTGTCTGACAGCACCGATCCAAAAGAGTCTCAATGTCCATGAGTTCGACGATCGTTTTGCACAAACGCTTCTGGGTACAAGGTTGACGTACGGTCGTAAATTTTGATTTCGGGATATGGGTTTAGAGTTTTTGTGCTACAATGGCGCCAAGCCAAACCTCACACAAAGACCCACCCATGAGCAACCTCATTATCGTCGAATCGCCGGCCAAAGCCCGCACCATCAGCCACTTTCTTGGCAAAGAGTACACCGTCGTCGCCTCCAAAGGACACATCCGCGATCTGCCCAAAAGCTCGTTTGGCATCACGATCGAATCGGACGGAACGTTTGTCCCCAAATACACCATCCCCAAAGAGGCCTCAGCAACGGTACGCGAACTCAAAAAGCTGGCCAAAAACGCCGATACGATCTACATCGCAACCGACGAGGATCGCGAGGGGGAGGCCATTGGATACCACATCGCCAAGGCCATTGGCAAAGATCCCGAAGCGCTTCCCCGGATCGTCTTTCACGAGATCACGCGCAGCGCCATCGCCCACGCTCTCGAACATCCAAGACGCCTGAACATGGAGAGCATCGACGCGCAACAAGCCCGACGCCTGCTCGATCGCATCGTGGGTTACAAACTTTCGCCCCTGCTGGCAAGCAAGATCCAGCGCGGTCTCAGCGCCGGGCGCGTCCAGAGCTCAACGCTTAAAATTGTCGTCGATCGTGAGCGGGAGATTCGTGCCTTCAAGCCCGAAGAGTACTGGACAATCGGCGCCCAGTTTGAGCAGAGCATCGAGGCTGCTGTCTACCGTTTTGATGGACAAAAAATCGAAAAAATGACGCTCACCAGCCAACAAGAAGCCGACCGAATCGTCGCATCGGCTCAGACCGAATCGTTCACAGTCACTGCAATCGAGACGGCCAAACGCAAGAGCAAAACCCCACCGCCATTCATGACCTCAACCCTGCAGCAGGCGGCTTCGACCCAGCTGGGCTTCTCGCCCAAAAAGACCATGATGGTCGCCCAGAAGCTCTACGAAGGGGTCAAAACCGACAAGGGCACCATGGGGATCATCACCTACATGCGAACCGACAGCCTCAACCTTGCCAAAGAGGCCGTCTCGGCAGCCCGCGCACACATCGGCGAGCAGTATGGCGAACGCTACCTCCCATCCAAGCCCAAATATTACGCCTCCAAATCCAAAGGTGCCCAGGAGGCGCACGAAGCGATTCGTCCCACCCGGGTCGATTTTCCTCCCGAAACCGCCGCCAGATACCTCACCAGCGACGAGCAGAAGCTCTACCGTCTCATCTACAACCGCTTTCTCGCCTGCCAAATGACCGATGCGCAGTTTGAGACCCAGACGATCCTCTTTGGAGGCGAACGTTCGGTCTTTAAGGCCACAGGACGCAAAATGCTTTTTGACGGCTTTTACCGTGTGACGGGCTACAACGAAAGAGATCGCCTGCTGCCCGAACTCTCCCAGGGTCAGGCCGTCACGCTCGACACCATCAAAGCTGAACAGCATTTTACCGAGCCGCCGCCACGCTACAACGAAGCGAGCCTGATCAAAAAGCTCGAAAGCCTCGGAATCGGACGGCCCAGCACCTATGCACCGACCATTACGATCCTGCAGACGCGCCAATACATCGAGGTCAAACAAAAGCGCATCCACCCCACGGAGGTCGCCTTCACCGTGATCGAGCTGCTCGAAAAGCACTTTCCCGAGATCGTTGACAGCGGATTCACTTCGACGATGGAGGAGACCCTCGACCGCATCGCCGAAGGCAAGGCCGACTGGCAAAAAGTGCTTGCCGACTTTTATGCGCCTTTTATGGAGAAGATCACCAAAGGCAAAAAAGAGATCCCCTCTCTTAAAGTCGCCACCCCCACCGGTGAAAATTGCCCCCAGTGCGGCAGTGAGCTGCTCCTGCGCAAAGGGCGCTACGGCGAGTTCATCGCCTGTTCCAACTTCCCCAAGTGCAAATACACCCGCAACATCGACGAAGAGGGCAATCCCGAAGAGCCCGAAACGACCGATGAGGTGTGCGACAAGTGCGGCAGCCCGATGGTGATCAAAAACGGCCGTCGTGGCAAGTTCCTCGCCTGCTCGGCTTACCCAAAATGCAAAAACACCCGCCCGCTCGTCCCGCCCAAAACACTCGACGTCCCCTGCCCCGAATGTGGTGGCAAACTGATCGAGCGCCAGGGACGCCGCGGAACCTTCTATGGCTGCTCAAACTACCCCAAGTGCAAATTCATCGCCAACTTCGAACCAGTCGACAAGCGCTGTCCCGAATGCGGCTACCTTATGGGCATCAAACACCTCAAGGGCGGCGACGTACATGTCTGCTTTAAATGCAAGCACAAGGTCGCAC
>CAZWMZ010000157.1:0-4557 GCA_964634965.1 uncultured Nitratifractor sp.
GTTCGTGCCATCGCGAAAAAGAGGTAAATCCTATCGTCAAAAGCCCCCTTTAAGAGTGCGACCATTACAATGGGCAAACCAAATCTGATAAGAGGAGACAAGATGGTAGAGATCAGATGGCACTCGCGTGCCGGTCAGGGCGCTGTTACCGGCGCCAAAGGACTCGGAACGGTCGTCGCAGCGACCGGCAAAGAGGTGCAGGCCTACGCCCTGTACGGATCGGCCAAGCGCGGCGCAGCGATGAACGCTTACAACCGCATCGATGAGAAGCCGATCATCAATCATGCAACCAAGATGAACCCCGACTATGTGCTGGTCATTGACCCGGGTCTGGCGTACACCGATGATATCACCAAAAACGACAAGCCCACCACTCAGTACATCATCACCACCCACCTGCCCAAAGAGGAGCTCATCGCCAAAATCCCGGCGCTTGAGAACAAAAAAGATCGGGTACATGTGCTCGATGCCATCGCGATCTCCAAAGAGACCATTGGCCGCTCCATGCCCAATACACCGATGCTTGGAGCTCTGATGAAAATCTCCGGCATGTTCAAGCTGGATGATTTTCTTGCGAGCATGCGACAGGTGTTGTCGAAGTTTCCCCAAAAGATTATCGACGCGAACATGGAAGCGATCACCCGCGCTTATAATGAAGTGAAATAGGAGTAACAGATGAGTCAAAACGTACCCGGAACCCCCAAACGCGGTATCCGCGAACTTGGTGCTGAAGAGAAGGTCGGCTGGGACGAGGTCACCCAGGGGGTCGCGATCCACTCGTTTGAGGGAGCGATCACCGAAAACGCCGCGCATGTCCGTCCGGAGGATCGGGACTATTCCGATTTCAACTCCTACACGGCGACCGTCGCCTCGTGGCGCGTGCTCAAGCCGGTCTATAACCGTGACGTCTGCATCGACTGTCAAAACTGCTGGGTCTGGTGTCCCGATACGTCGATCATCTCGCGTGACAAGCAGATGCTCGGCATCGATTACGATCACTGCAAGGGGTGCGGTGTCTGCGTCGAAGTGTGCCCGACCAACCCCAAATCGCTGCTGATGTTTGATACCAACGAAGCGATCGATGTCGCCCTTTCCCAGTGGCCCGAAAAAAAGAAAAAAGAGAAATAAAGGACGTTTGATGGCTGAGAAGTTTGAAGTAAACGAAATCGAAGTGTGGGACGGCAACTACGCCGCGTCGCAGGCGCTGCGTCAGGCGCAGGTCGATGTGGTCGCTGCCTACCCCATTACCCCCTCTACTCCGATTGTTGAAAACTACGGATCGTATGTCGCCAACGGCTACGTCGATGGGGAATTTGTCATGGTTGAATCGGAGCACGGCGCCATGTCCGCCTGTACCGGTGCAGCCGCAGCGGGTGGACGGGTCGCGACGGCTACCTCGTCGCAAGGGTTTGCTCTGATGGTCGAGGTGCTCTATCAGGCTTCGGGCATGCGTCTGCCGATGGTGCTTACTGTCGTCAACCGTGCACTGGCCTCTCCGCTGAATGTGCGCGGCGACCACTCCGACATGTACCTTGGGCGCGACAGTGGCTGGATTCAGCTCGATGCGTTTAATGCCCAGGAGGCATACGACCTGACCCTGTGTGCGTTTCCCATCGGTGAACATCTCGATGTACGTCTGCCGGTGATGGTGCACCAGGATGGTTTTACCACCTCGCACAAGGCTCAAAAGATCAATCCCCTCCAGGATGATGCGGCATACAAGTTCGTCGGCGACTATGTGCCGGTCGATGAGATGCTCGACTTCTCGCGTCCGGTTACCCATGGAGCGCAGACCGAAGAGGACTGGCATTTTGAGCACAAAGCCAAACAACACAAGGCGCTGATGGACTCCCGCAGTGTCATCGATGATATTTTTGCCAGGTTCAAGGCGCTTACGGGTCGCGAATATAAGCGGGTCGAAACCTACATGATGGAGGACGCTGAGGTGGCGATCGTGGCGCTGGGTTCGAGCGTCGAGACGGCCGTGCTGGCTGCCGAAGAGCTGCGCGCCGAAGGCGGCGTCAAAGCTGGCGTCATCGCTCCGCGTGTTTTCCGTCCTTTCCCTTTCGATCTCATTCGCGATATCATCGACGATGCCAAGCACCTCAAAGCGATGGCTGTCATGGACAAGTCGGCACCGGGCGGAGCCATGGGCGCGCTCTTTAATGAGATCGCTGCTGCAGCCTACACCACCCGCACACGGCCGTTGATAACCAACTTTATCTACGGCCTGGGCGGTCGGGACTTTTCGGTCGAAGAGGCCAAGCGCATCTTCAACGAACAGAAGACCCATGCCGATGCCGGGCATATCACGACCCCCATTCAGCAGTTCAGCGGTGTCCGCGGTCCCAAACTCGGATTTTTTGAGACAAAAAGGAGCTAAGCATGGCCATCACCAACATCAAAAACCTGAAAGAATTCTCCACCGTCAATGAACGGTTCGAGGGGGCGCATCTGCTGTGTCCGGGCTGTGCCCACTCCATGATCGTCCGCGAGCTGGTCAACGCGACGGATGATAACCTCGTCATCTCGACCAACACCGGCTGTCTTGAGGTCTCCACGGCCGTCTATCCCTACACCTCGTGGGACACCTCGTGGATCCACATCGGATTTGAAAACGCTGCCTCTGCCGTAGCAGGAGCCGAATCGATGTACAAAGCACGCAAGCGCAAAGGCACCCTTAAAGACCCCGATGCTCCGGTCAAATTCGTCGCTTTTGGCGGAGACGGATCGACCTACGATATCGGATTTCAGTGGCTCTCGGGCGCGATCGAGCGTGGACACGACTTTACCTACATTGTGCTGGATAACGAAAACTACGCCAACACCGGTGGTCAGCGCTCTTCGGCCACCCCCATTGGCGCCCACACCTCTACCGCACAGGCCGGTACCCACAGCTATGGAAAAACCCAGCGCAAAAAAGACATCGTCGCCATCATGGCAGCCCACGGTGCACCTTATGTCGCGCAGCTTGCACCCAACAAATGGAAGCTCATGGCCAAAGGCTTCCAAAAAGCACTCGACACCGAAGGCCCCTGCTTTATCAACACCGTCAGTGCCTGTACGACGGAGTGGAAGTTCGATCCCAAAGACACCATCCACGTCACCGATCTGGCCACCGACAGCCTGATGTTCCCCATCTACGAGATCATCAATGGCACCGAGCTTAACATCCTCTACCGACCCAAAAACATCGTACCGGTCGAAGAGTATCTCGCTGCCCAGGGACGCTACAAGCACCTCTTCAAGCCCGAAAACCGCCACGTCATCGAGCGGATCCAAAAAGAGATCGATCAGAAGTGGGAGTACCTCCAGCGCCGCGAAGAAGCGCGGGTCTGACCGAGTCCATTTCTGCCCAAAAGAGGGGAGGGTCTCTCTCCTCCCCTCCCTGCATATGCCCCCAATGCGTGTTTGGGATTTGGGTCTCATAGCGCGATTAGGCTATAATCTCCTTTATGATTATTCGCAAACTCTTTCGATTTGAAAACGCTCATGTTGTCCGCAATTGCACCACGCAACGGTGTCGCGAAAACCTTCACGGCCACTCCTACAAGGTTGAAGTGCTGCTCGAATCGGACTACCTCGATCATGGGCAGATGGTGTACGATTTTGGCTTGATGAAGCAGACCATCCAGGAGCTTATCGACAGCTTCGATCACGGGATTACCTTGTGGAGCGGGGATGATCCTGTGTATCTTGCGCAGATGAAGCGTTTTTCTCAGCGCTGGATTGAAACGCCGGTGAGCCCTTCGGCTGAGCAGTTTGCACGGATGATTTTTTTGATGGTCGAGCGGACACTGCAGGTGACGCAGATGCAAAACGGCGAACGCAATGTGCAGTTAAACAGCATCATTGTGCATGAGACAGAGACGGGATATGCTCAGGCATTTTATGACGATGCGCACAGTCAAAAGATGGGCACGATCGCACTGGAGGCGATTCGCTTCTCTGAGCAGGTGCGCCAGGAGTGGAGCGATCCATATCTGTGGGAGAAACTGATAAGCGGCAAACCGATTGTCCTCCCAAAAACCATATGACATTAATCTTTGTGTTGCATTTTTTGCTATAATGGCCCTGTAAAATTACCATACCAAAGGATTCTTGTATGAAAAAACTTTATCTATTGTCTGTAGCTGTGACGGTTGTGTTGATCAGCGGCTGCAGTGGAAACAGCGCCAAAGAGACGACTGCCAAAGCAACCGACGCGGTTAACAACGCTGCCAAAAGCGCCCTGGAAACAGCCAAAGCCAAAGCAACCGAAGCGGTTGAAGCGACCAGGGAGGCTGCCGACAAAGCGGTTGAAGCAACCAAAGAGGCTGCTGACAAAGCCGTTGAGGCGACCAAAGAGAGCGTAGCCAAAGCTGCCGACACGGTCAAAGAGACGGTTGCCCAGGCAACTGCACCGGCCGAGAAGGCATCTGCAGAGACCGCCAAAGCAGCCCAAAACACCGAAGCTGCTGCAGAGGCTACCCAAAAAGCCGCTGAAACAGCTGCCAGCACAGCCAGTGAAACAGCCAAAGATACCGCTGCTGCAACTGCCGAAGCCGCCCAAAAGAG
>CAZWMZ010000158.1:0-2882 GCA_964634965.1 uncultured Nitratifractor sp.
ACAACCTGTGCCAAATCTTTGTGCAGTACCATCTTGACAGCAGCTGTCAGTTTGCTCGGCTTGAATTGAAAATTGCGAATCGACGCGTGCGCCTGGCCGCGACGTGTCGCAGTATCATAGGTCCATTTTCCCTTGATGGTGCCGTTGAGCTGCTCGGGTTGATCGAGGAGACGCAAAACGTTGGGCATCGGTACGGCTCGCAATTGGACATCGGCCTGCGTACCGTGATACCGATAATCCAGCTCACCGCCCAGCGACCGACTCGAACCGCGCAGATCGATCGTCCTGGCATACCGAACCGTTCCTCTGGAGGCAAAAGAGCCTTTCAATCGTGTTCCGATCAACGCTTCAAGATCGGCCAGCTCAGGCACCGTGAGCGCAAACGAAGATTGCAGCACCTGATCATGAACTGCAAAGGTCATATCGGGAAGCGACAGAGTCGCCAGCGGGCTCTTGAGATGCGATTGGGCGTGGAGTTTCCCTTGCTGAGCCGCGCCTTTGAGTGCAAAGGTCATGCGCGTCTTGAGGGGACGACCCAGGAGGGCCTTGATCGCTTTGGGACGAGTATGCAGTGTACCCGAATGGACCGAAAACGTTCCCTCCAGCGGCTCAAGCGATTTGAAGTTGACCTCCAGATCCACCGGTCCGCTCAGATACATGGGATAGCCTGCTCCTTCGAGCAAACGGCCAAGCGCCAACGATTTGGCCAGAATCTTGAGTCGATCACCGGCATAATCAAACGTCACCTTTTTGCCCAATCCGCTGGCCGACCCGTTAAGACGCAAATGATCAAGATAGTGCAGTTTGCCGTCGAGGCGAATCGGATGGATTTTTCTGGCCGTGGAACCTCGAAGAACGGAGGGGTCGGGAAGCGTGAGGCGGTAGGTGCTGCTGAGCGCACCGTGAGCAGGATCGTAGCGGAGGGAACGTAACGTCACATCAAACACGTTGGAGGTTACATTGGCTACACCACGCAAAACGCCATCAGCAAAGTGGCCTCTTGACTCCATCGCCAACGATGCTTTGGGCGGGAGCGTTGTCCCCAGTATGCGATTGATCTCTGCTGTATCGAGATGCCCCTGAGTGAGCTTCAAAAGATAGTTGCCCTGGCCCCCACGAGGGCTATCCAGGCGCAACATTCCATTGAGCGTTCCGGTTGCGTAGTGCGGTTGGCCCGCCATGGCAAGCAGACGCTCCAGTGACACATCCCGCAACTGTGCCACCACGGTTTGACCATAATCGACCGTCATGTCTCCGCCCAGCGAACGGGTCGCAGCACGTATCTGCGGACCAAACGCGGTGTAGGCAAACGTTCCGGCCATCTTGAGAGGACCGTGGAGACGATTTTGGGTCACAGCCGCCAACTCTGCAGCATCCAGACGCACATCGCAGGCAACGGTCTTGTCGGCGAGATTGCCCTGACCGTTTCGAATCTGCACAGTCAGCAGATCGCTGACAATCTCTCCGTCAAATGTCGCCTTGGCCTGATCGACTTGCGCACGAAAAACACCGGTCAGGGCAGTTTGATCTTTGGGGAGGGTGTAGTGATAGAGGGTTTGGATCTTGTGGGCATCGAAGTGCGCCTGCGAGAGCTGAATCTGTGCCTTGCCTTGACTGGTCGTGCTGCCAATGGAGGGCATATCGATATCGGCCCGAAGACGACCATGCACCAGTGCCGGCTGTCCTGCCATCTCCAGGAGCGCATCAATGGGCAGACGATCGGCGCGCACCGTCACGTCTCTGGGTTGCTGATGGAGCAACCGCACCCGAAATGCCACCGGCCCTTTCAACAGAGCCCCTTTGCCCTCGACCCATAGATCATCCAGTGTGCCCTGAAGGGTTCCGCTCAGATCGAGCTGTCGCAGGCGATACGACTGATAAGTGAGCCGGTGAACAATCAAACGATAGCGACCCGCCACACGCTGACGCAACAGATCGATCTGACCATCAAACCCCAGAGAAGCATTGTGATCGATCCGCGCGATGCAGTAGAGGTGCCCCCGCCGAAACTCAAACGGCGCAAGCTCAATCGGCAGCCCCGTTCGCTCAGTCAACAGATGCTCCAGATAAAGACGCAACTTCTGGTTGCCGCCTGGCGAGTAGAGATACGCCAATATACCGGCACTGCTAAGCAATATCACTAAAAGAATCGATAAAAAGACAATGAGAACTTTTCGCATAGGGTATTGTAGCCAATTTTAGAGGAATTTCAACAGAAATGAGAGGGGAAATTATAAAAATTAAAAAGTAAAAGTTAAATGGATAGGGCTTAATTTTATCAAATCGGCTGAATGGTCGGGGTGACAGGATTCGAACCTGCGACCTCATCGTCCCGAACGATGCGCGCTACCAGCCTGCGCTACACCCCGTATTGTGAGGGTGGCATTGTACCACCCTTTTGATAAAAGTTGGGTACCTTTCAAGGTCTCTTTTGGGCTTTGATGGCATCTCTAAAAATAGATCATACCCAAACAAACGAACGCTTTTGTCTGGGCAAAGCAGATCCAAAGCACACCTTTAGTGGGGCTTGGCCATAGTCGAGTCGAAAAGGCCAAACGCAGTCCGAACGAATATCTCGATGCCCAAAGGGTGGGCTTGGCAGGCGTGAGCTCTTTTTAGCGATGCCTTGTGATTACATGTAGGGTTTGAGTGCTTCGGGGATGGTGATCGATCCGTCGGCGTTTTGGTAGTTTTCCATGATCGCGATCAGCGTGCGTCCTACGGCCAATGCCGAGCCGTTTAGGGTGTGGACGAGGCGATTTTTTTTGCCCTCTTTGAATCGTATTTTTGCGCGACGTGCCTGGAAATCGCGTGTGTTGGAGATGGAGCTGATCTCGCGATAGGTGCCCTGACCCGGCAACCAGACCTCCAGATCGATCGTG
>CAZWMZ010000159.1:0-6783 GCA_964634965.1 uncultured Nitratifractor sp.
TTCGCAAGCCAACATGATGTACAATGGCGTCATGAAACATCTACGTGGCCATACTCGACGGTACTTTTCGCTGGCGGTGATCGCGATCTATTCGACGCTGTACAAGCTCAGCCGCATGGATACCAACCGCCGATACCACAAGCTGGCCTGGAAATTCTCTCAATACAAAACTGCTCCTCCGCTTCGCACCCAGCCAATCCCCGGATTCCAAAAGAGACATTCATAGCACTGCACCATTATCGCATACAGGAGCGTCGCGTACAATCAACGACGCACTTGCAGGTGCGACCCAATTTTTAGAGATGCCCTCAAGTTTGACGCGAAGCCCTTGCATACGAGCATGATGCAGCTGTGAAGAATCCTCTTTCAGGATTTGGGAAATCGACCGAATTTTTGAAGTGCCTTTGGGCTACAATTATATACAGGGGATCCCAAAAGAGCTCATACCCACCAATCGCTTTGTCGCCCTTTGGGCATTGCGATCTTTGTGCCTGTGTTGCGTTTGACCTTTTTGATTTGGTTTTGGGTCAGTCCCGCAAAGGCAAAAGCGTTCGATGATGTGGGTGTGCGCTCGTATGTGAGATGCTCTACACATTTTTTACCAAGGAGAAGACAATGCATATCGAAGCAGGAGTTGTACAGGGTGCCAAGATGGTACTCGGATATGCCACCGGTGCGGGGGTGATCGCTGCAGGATTGAAGATGGCGTGGGAGAGTGCGCGAGAGCGTGGGGTCGTTTCGTTGGTGGTGCGCAGCGTGATCGCGACGTTGATGATCTTTAGCTGTTTTGAGATCTTGCCACACTATCCGGTGGGGGTGAGTGAAGTGCACCTGATTTTGGGGACGACGATTTACCTCATCTTTGGCCTGGCGCCGGCAATGATCGGACTGGCGGCAGGGCTGTTGATCCAGGGGCTCTTTTTTGCTCCGTTTGATCTGCCCCAATATGGCATCAACGTCACGACGCTGCTGGCGAGCATGCTGATCCTGCACGCGGCGGCACGTCGCATCATCCCTGCACAGATGGCCTATCGCGACATCGGCTATCTGCAGCTGCTCAAACTCTCAGTCGTCTGGGAGGGAGCCATCGTCGGCTGGGTGATGTTCTGGGCCTTTTACGGGCAGGGGTTCGGTGCTGAAAATGTGCAGAATGTTCTCAGCTTCGCTGGATCGTATATGCTGGTAGTGATCCTCGAGCCGCTGATCGATCTGGCGGCGCTGGCGCTGGCCAAAGCACTCAGTCGGGAGCGGTGTACGCTCTGGTTTGATCGTCGCCTGAACAACTGCGAAGTGCGTGCATGAAACGCTATCGGCACTACGATAAAGATCTGGCCATTGTCGTAGCCGGATTCGGCTCGGTGATCGAACAGGCGATGTACACCTCGTTGCGTGATGATATAGCCGCCGCATTTCCTCAGGCACATGTGGTGCTTTCGTTCAGTTCCCGGATGGTACTGAAACATCTGGACAAAGCGGGCAAACACTATCGCACCCTGCCGCAGACGCTGGCCGATCTCGATCGGGAGGGGTATCGACGGGTCGTGGTGGCCTCGATCAACCTTTTTCCGACCGATGAACACGCCTATCTGGCCAAAACAGTCGAAGGGTTTGATCTCTTTTCGCCGGCCAGGTTTCGGGCTACGCGAGCGATCTGGCACAAGACCAAAGCGACCTCGCAGGCGCTCAAAGCGCTCAACGAAACCGTGAGCCAACCCAACCAGGCCAACCTTTACATCATCCACGGTGTGCCCCTGCTCGATCTACCCGGTCTGGCATCGGTGGAGTATGTGACGGCCTTTTTGGAGCGGATCGACTCGGCGAACTACACCGGTTCGCTCGAAGGCGCCTTCCCGTGGTATGCGATCAAGGATGCGATGATCGCACGCATCAAAAACGATGGCTTTGCACGCGTGCAGATCGTCCCGCTGCTGCTGGTCAGCGGCAATCACTACCGCAAAGATATGGTCGAGATCGCCGAAGATCTCAAAGCCCACTTTAATGAGGTGCAGATCGCTCCCTCGCTGACCCACTCGGATCGATTCAATCTGATCGAGCTGGAGAGTACCCGTACGATTGTCATCGAGAACATTCGCGAAGAGGTGGCCAAGTTTGGGTGCTGAGCGTCTGAGCATGGTCTCGCTGGGACCGGGAGATCCCAACCTGCTGAGCTTGCGAGGCCTGGAACTGCTGCGCGACGCCGATGCGATCGCGATCCCGACCAAGAGCGCCGATCGCCGCTTTGACCGGTCGTTGACCCATCGCATCGTCGCAGAGTTGATGGAGCGGTATGGATTTGATGCGCCGAAGGTACCGGTCTATGCGCCGATGAAGCAGCGCACCGAAGATTGGGAGGCACAGGTCGATACGTTGATGGAGGCGATGCAACGGTATGGGCATGTGGTCTTTGTCACCCTGGGCGATGCGGCGATCTACAGCACGGTCTACTACCTGCTCGAGATCATCGCACGACGCGATCCTGCGGTAGCCCAATCGGTCGAGGTGGTGCCGGGGATCACCTCGTTTTCGCAGGCTTCGGCACGGATCAAACGGCCGTTGTGTATGGGCGAAAGCGCCCTGCAGATCATCCCGCTGGTCGCGCCCGATGCGCCAAAAACGACGGTCTATATGCGTCCGCAAGCCGAACAGACGACCGACGACCTGCCCATCCATGGCACGATGGTGACCTTCGAAAATCTCAACTTTGCCGATGAGACGATCACGCAAGGTGCCATCCAGAAGGTGCGGCGCTACATGACGCTGCTGATCGATTTTGTCGCGCAGGAGCGGAGATGAGTTTTGTACGCCAGGAGCCGCCGGTCAACATCGGTGCTGAGATCTCGGTGCGCTCGTTCGAACAGATCGAAACCGAGATGGCATCCTATCCCCAAAGCAAACGGTTCGATGCGCAGGAGCGCGCGGTCATCTCACGGCTGATCCATACGACAACGTGCTTTGAGGAGGTGCTGGAGCATATCTACTTTTCCCCCGATGCCCTGCCGCGTCTCCAGAGGCTGCTGCAGGCGGGCGCCAACATCATCGTCGATGTCAATATGATCAAGGTGGGGTTGAGTTCGTTCTATCTCGACACCTACGGCAATGAGGTGATCTGCTACATCAACGAGCCCTTCACCTATGAACACGCCGAACGCAACCAGACCACTCGCAGCTACGCCGCCGCGGTCGAAGCGATCAAACGGCACAAGGATCAGCCCATGGTGCTGGTATGCGGCAATGCGCCGACCTTTATCTACGCAGCGATCAATGCACTGCTTGACGAGGGGGTCGATCTGAGCCAGGTGGGGTTGCTGCTCTTTCCGGTCGGGTTTGTCAACGTCGTCGAGTCCAAAGCCTACGGCAAGCGCTTTAGCGAATCCTTTAATCTGCCTGCGGTGATCATGGAAGGACGCTTCGGAGGCTCGACGCTGGGTGTAGCGACGTTGCACGCGATCTACAAACTGATCCGCGACTACGACGGCACCACTCACTACAACGGCAAGAAGTAACCATGTGTGCTTACTATCAAGATGGAACCGAACGGATCAAAAAGGGGGATCAAGCCCTCTACATGGATCGCCCCATCACCATCCTCGAAGCCAAACACCTCAAAGCCACCCGCACCATGCGCATCGTCTATCGCGCACGCCAGCAGACAATCACCTTGGAGGTGCCGTACGATACGGTAATGGAGGGGATGCAGCTGCATTCGCGCGAGCCCAAACAGCCTGCACAGTCCCACACCCCACATCCCAACACCCCCGGAGATGACGCACCACCACCGTCACGTCCAGAGGCAACACCGAGCAGCATCGTCCCCCCTGCAGATGCAACGCAGAGCCCACACACGTCTCAGGCACAGACGCACGATGCAAAGACCCAAAGACCCGTTTCGGGAGCGACCGTGAAAGAACCACTGTCTTTTAGGAGCGGGGACTTTAGTCCCCTAAACATTGTTCCATTTCGTGGGACTCTTGGACTAAAGTCCAGGCTCCAAAAGTTGAGCAAGGGAAGTTCTTTCGCGGTTTCGGGGGCAGAGAAACGGAACGCAATGGGTTCAGAGGTGGTCGAAGGATACGCCTGCAAGCCGGTTACGCTCGATCCCGTGCGCCCCATCATGCACTACCGCTACCACCTCTATCTGTGCGACGATGAGCGGTGTACGGCGGCCGCAGGCGAAGAGGATCGCGCGGCACGCTTGCGCGCGCTGCTCAAAGCGTTGCATCTTCATCGGGGCGAACACCGCATCAAAATCTCGCGCAGCCGCTGTTTTGGGGCGTGCCGACACCGACAGGTCGCGCAACTCAATGCCAACACCCGTGCCGGCGCCAACCCTCAGAACAACACCCTGTGGCTGCGCCGCACCCATCGCTGGAGCGAGGAGCAGTGGCGCGAGCTTTTCGAGGCGTTGCGGGAGGATCGTGCCATCGAGACGCTCGTCGATCCCGAATCGATCATCGAGATGGAGGTGTTCTAACATGAAGACGACCCTCTCTGCTCAATCGCTTCGCGGCGGACTGACTACCGGAGCACATGCTGCGCTGGCATTTGCCAAAGCGCTGGAGGGGTTGGACGCTACGGGCACGTGTTGCCGCGTCTCCACCCACAAGATGGACAACGACGATCTGGACGTAACCCGCGGATGTGAGATCGTCGTCACCCTTTCGCATCGCAAAAGAGATTTGACCCTCAACCCGATTGCGCATACCCCTTACACCATCGATGCCCTCGAACTCTATGCCGGTGCGGGGGTAGGGATTGTCACACGCGAAGGGCTCAAGCCACCCGCAGGCTTTCCGGCCATCAATCCCGCACCTTTGGAGGCGATGCACGAGATCTATCTGCGTCGGGGTTCTGCTCAAACAGCCAGGCGTATCTATGGCACCGTTGCTGTAACCGACGGGGAGCGCATCGCCCGCCAGACAGCCAATGCCAAAGTGGGCGTAATGGGGGGCATCTCGATCCTGGGAACAACCGGTTGGGTTAAGCCCATCTCCAACACCGCGTATCTTGATTCCATTGCAACCGAGATCGGTTTTGCCAAGGCGAACGGATATGAAACAGTCGTTCTGACGTTGGGCAATCGTGCACTTGCCTATGCCAAAGCGCACTACGAAGCGGCGCAAATCATCGAGGCGGGCAACTTCGTCTACGATGCAATCGCTATCGCGCAGCGTGAGGAGATCGGGCGCGTTCACTTTGTCGCCAGCATCGCCAAAGGGGTCAAAGTGATGCAAGGACACCGCAATACCCACAACCGCTTCGGCACCATCGACATGGAGGCTCTTGGCGCTCAGATACATATCCATCTGGGCAGAGAGATCGATACCGATGCGACACCGACCGTCCGAGGGATCGTCGAACAGCTGGACGCGCAACGTAAGCCGTTTTATGCGATGGTTCAGCGCGCTGTCAACCGACAAATCCAAACGTGGTTTCCCGACCTTGCCGTCGAGACCACCCTTGTGAGGTAAGCCATGGTCACCATAGCAGGCAACGGAATGGGCGATTATACGTTTGAGAATCTGTCTGTCGATCTTGACGCATTCGATACGATCCTGTGCGATCCTCAGTTTCGTGAAGAGGGGGAACACGTTCTGAAGCTGGGCTATCGCGAAGCCAAGGCCTATCTGCTGGAGCATTATGCCGATGCAAATATCCTCTATGTCGTCACCGGCAGCCCACTCTTTTATTCGGCCGGAACGATGATCGCCAACCTGCTACCGCCCCAGCAGGTGCGCATCGTGGATAACACCTCTTCCAAATCGTATCTGTTGAGTCGATGCCGGGTGGCTGAGGCACAAACGGGGGTGCTCTCGCTGCATGGGCGCGATCGGATCGATCTGGAGCGTTTTTTGACCCGGCCGTATACCTTCGTGTTGTGCGATCGCCATTCGATTGGCAAGCTCCAAGCAGCTCTGCAGTGGATCGACCCTGCACAGCTGGAGATTACGATCGGATACAAGCTGGGGTATCCCGATGAGCAGATTGTGCCGGTCGATCTTGGGGCACTGGATGGAGAATGGGACTGGACACAACCCTATGTGCTGCTCATTAAGCGACTCTTTGGGCCCTCGGCACCGATCCAACCTGACGAGGCCTTTGCGACCGAGCGGGGAATGATCACCAAACAGTACAAACGCCATCTGAGTTTGCAGCGTTTGGATTTGCTTCCCAATGTGCTGCTGTGGGACGTGGGGGCAGGGAGCGGGAGCTGCGGGATCGAGGCCTATACTCGCTACCGTGTGCGTACCGTCTTTTTCGAGAAACAGCCCGCGCGGTGCGCGCATATCCGTCGCAACCTGCGTACGCACCACGTGTGCGACGCACAGCTGATCGAGGGAAATGCTGAGGCGATGTTTGAGCAGGTCGAGGCGGATCCTGATCGGATCTTTATCGGCGGAGGGGGCGCGGGGGTGATCGAGCGTTTGCCCTATCTGTATGGACGACTAAACGATGGGGGAGTGATGCTCATCAACGCCATCACGCTCAAAAACCTTACGCAGATGATCGCCGTGCTTAGCGATGCGCAGATTGCCTATGAGGTGATCTCTCTCTCGCTGACGACTTACAAAGGGGAGCTGGATATGATCGAGCCAGAGCGCCAACTCTTCCAAATCAAGGTGGTAAAGCCATGATCTATTTTATCGGAGCAGGACCGGGTGATCCCGATCTGATCACCCTCAAAGCGCAGAAGATACTGCAACGAGCCGATGCGGTGCTCTACACCGGATCGCTTGTGCCGCGTGATCTGCTGGGGTGGTGTCGCGAAGATGCGTTGATCGTCGA
>CAZWMZ010000160.1:0-6328 GCA_964634965.1 uncultured Nitratifractor sp.
AGCTGTTCGATAAAGTTGCGCTGCTGAATCGTATCGTGCGCTCCAAAGAGCAGCAGCGTCTCAGCCGGCAACCCATCGCGTCCGGCTCGCCCGATCTCCTGATAGTAGTTTTCGATCGTCTTGGGCAGCTGCATATGGACGACAAACCGAATGTTGCTCTTGTCGATCCCCATTCCAAACGCGATCGTTGCCACAACCACCTGCACCCGATCGGCGACAAAGTCAGCATAGGTGCTGTTCTTCTCCTCACTGCTCAATCCCGCGTGATAGGCTCGTGCCGTGATCCCGCGACTCTGCAGATAGGCCGCCAATGTCTCGGTGGATCGTCGCGAGAGGGTATAGACGATACCCGCCTCACCCTCGTGGCGTTTAAGAAATGCGATCAGCTGTGCGCGTCCATTCTGAATGCGATGCGCAGCCTGAATCATCAGATTGTCTCGAAAGAGTCTGCCGCGCACCCGCCTGGGGTGATCGAGCCGCAGTTGCGAGACGATGTCCGCTTCGACCCGCTCGGTAGCCGTAGCAGTAAAGGCCGCAACGGGTCGGTCGGGAAACGCCTCTTTGAGCACAGAGAGTTTGCGATAATCCTCTCGAAACTCATGCCCCCACTCGCTCACACAGTGGGCTTCGTCGACGACAAAAAAATTGATCGGCAAGCGCTTGAGCAGCTCAAGAAAGTGAGCAGTATTGAGCCGCTCAGGCGCCACATAGAGCAGCCGTATCTCTCCGCGCATCAGTGCTGCTTCGATCGCATCGGCCTCTTCGTGTGTCTGCATCGAGCTGAGCATGGCTGCAGGGATCGCACTGGCGTTGAGGGCGGTGACCTGGTCGTGCATGAGCGCCAGCAGAGGCGAAATGACGACAGTGACCCCCTCCATCATCACTGAAGGCAGCTGATAGCAGAGCGATTTGCCTCCGCCGGTGGGCAGAATCATCAGTACATCCTGCTGCTGTACGATCGCTTCGATCACCTCCTGCTGAAACGGGCGAAATGCCTCATGGCCAAAATAGTGTTGAAGTGTTTGCTGTACATTCATGGTGTCAGTGTAGCACAGCGCGAATGGTGAGGAAGAAAAGATGTCACTTTGTCATACAGACAGGCAAGAGAGAGGGGAGCACAACGGCACACGCCGACTCCCCAGAGATCACACGTAGCGATTGAGGCAATTGAGATCATCAAACGCCCGCTCGAGGCGAGTCACCATCGACTCTTCGCCGGCGCGGAGCCATTTGCGTGGGTCGTAGTATTTTTTGTTGGGCTTGTCTTCTCCCTCAGGATTGCCGATCTGACCCTGAAGATAGTCGTGATAGTATTTTTCATACTGACGCACACCATCCCAAAAAGCCCACTGCGTGTCGGTGTCGATGTTCATCTTGACCACACCATAATCGATCGCTTCACGGATCTCTTCAAGACTCGATCCTGATCCACCATGAAAGACAAAATCGACCGGCTTGGGATCGGTACCCAGCTTCGCCTCGATATATTTTTGAGAGTTGTCGAGAATTTTGGGTGTCAGGACGACGTTGCCAGGCTTGTAGACTCCGTGGACATTTCCAAACGATGCGGCGATGGTAAAGTTGGAACCGATGGTGCTCAGCTCCTCGTAAGCATAGGCGACCTCTTCGGGCTGGGTGTAGAGCAGTGCATTTTCAACATGCGTATTGTCCACGCCATCCTCTTCGCCGCCGGTAACCCCCAGCTCGATCTCAAGGGTCATGCCGATTTTGCTCATGCGCTCGAGATAGCTTTTGCATGTGGCGATGTTCTCTTCGAGCGGCTCCTCGCTCAGGTCGATCATGTGCGAACTAAACAGAGGCTTACCGTAGGCTTCGTAGTGATCTTCGCCCGCTTCGAGCAGTGCATCGATCCACGGCAGGAGTTTGCGGGCAGCGTGATCGGTGTGCAGTACCACCGGAATGCCATACTCCTCAGCCAGGAGATGGACATGCCGTGCACCACTGACAGCACCCATAACGGCAGCTCGGGCACTGTCGATCCCTTTGCCGCCATAAAAGGCTGCCCCGCCGTTGCTAAACTGTACGATGATGGGGCTGTTGACCTTTTGAGCCGCCTCCATCGCAGCGTTGAGCGAGTCGGTACCGACGACATTGACCGCCGGCAATGCAAATGCGTTGGCTTTGGCATGCGCAAACAGCTCCTGAAGTTTTGCGCCGGTGACGACACCCGGCTGCAAGCGTGAAGAGAGTGTACTCATGGTGCGAATCTCCTGTGAGGTTATTTGGCCGGTACCTTGAGCTTCTGGCCGATCTTGAGAACATCGTTTTCGCTCATACCATTCATCTGACGAAGCTGCTTGACGGTAATGTGGTATTTGTGTGCGATACCCGAAAGCGTGTTGCCACTCTGAACTTCGTAGATCTTTGTTGGGCCACCGGGAGCTTTCGGTACGGTTTTGGAAGCGCCCTTTTTGGAACCACCCTTTTTGGGGGCCTTGATCACCTTTTTGCCCATCGTGATCGTCGCACGTTTCATCAAGCCATCAACATATTTTTTCTGCTTGAGCGATACGTAGATGGCCTCTTTGACCTTGGCGTATGGCAATACGTTTCCGTCGGGACCTTTGAAAAAGTTTTTGTTCTCGTTGTAGGCTTTTTTGGCTTCGGCTTCGGAGACCGATATTTTGCCCGTTTTTTTGGACAACCAATAGTTGACCAAAACCTGGTTGCGCTCTTTACGCGAAAGCTCACGATTGGCCAATCCCACCAGGAGCGAATCGACCGCAATGCGCTTGACGACATCCTCTTTGTCCTGGGGACGGATCTGATTGTAGGTCAGTTTCCCTTTGGTCACGATCTTCAAGAAATCGTTGGCTTCCCGCTCGGTAATGGGAAACCCATTGACCCTTCCGATGACTTTAGCGGCAAGAGGGGCAGCAATGATCAGAGCCAGCACCAGGGCTATCGGTCGCTTCATGGTCATTATCCTTTGGGCAGGTTCGTTATTTGCTTGCGTTGGCGTCGCCGTCGATCTTGATCGTCGCTTTGGCCTTCAGACTCTCGGCCATTTTGGCCATTTTGGCTGAAAACACCTTCTGCTTGAGCATATCGATGATGCGCGCTTTGGCCTCGTCGTAGGGCACTTTTTTGGAGGGCTTTTTCTCTTCGAGATAGATGACATGATACCCAAACTGTGTCTTAACAGGCGCATCTGAAACTGTGCCAACTTTCATGGCAAACACCGCATCGTTAAAGGGTTTGACCATTTGGCCTGCTCCAAAATAGCCCAGATCCCCTCCTTTGGGTCCGGTCGGGCCGGTCGATTTGGCTTTGGCCAGTTCGATGAATTTCTTTTTGAGGTCATCACCCTTGAGGTTTTTGAGCTGATCGATCAAAGCCTGCGCCTCCTGCTCGGTCTTGACCAGAATGTGCCGCGCGTGTACCTGTGCCGGGATCGTAAACTCTTCGGGGTGCTTATCGTAGTAAGCCTTGGCTTCGCTGTCGCTAACTACGGTGTTTTTGAACTGCTTAACAAACCAGGTACGTACCAGCAACTCCTCTTTGTCACGCTCGAGCATCTTCAAATACTCTGGATCCTTCTCCATACCCTCTTTTTTGGCCTGCTCGATAAAGAGAAGGCGTTCAACCAGTCGCTGAGTGATCGCTTTTTTCTGGTCAGCCGAAAGGGTCGCATAATCTGCGCCTGGCTGGGTCTGAGAAACATAAAGCTCAGCATCTTCGGTTGTTATCGGTTTGTCGTTCACCGTACCCAGAACGTTGGCACTCATAGCGGTGAGTCCCAGAACGGTCATGGCAACGGCAATGGCCCTGAATTTTTTCATGCGTAAATCCTTCGTAGAGATAAATTGATAAAGAGAATTATATCTGATCTGCTTAAATCAAACATTAACGACCCACACGATATCATTTGCAACCTGATATGAAGGATCCGGCATGGCCCGTACGCGCATGGCAACTCCCGATGAGATCGAGGCGATTCGCACGCTCTTTTTGGCGCACTACCCCGACTCGGTCACGGAATTGAACTATCGTACGCTCTACGAACTGCTGGTTTCGGTGATGCTCTCGGCCCAATGCACCGACAAGCGGGTCAACCTCATTACGCCCGCGCTTTTCGAGGCCTATCCCGATCCAGCTGCCCTGGCCAATGCTGATCTTGAGACGCTCAAATCCTACATCAACACCTGCTCGTTTTTCAACAACAAAGCCAAAAACCTCATCCGCATGGCGCAAAGCGTCGTTGAGCACTACGGCGGCAAAATCCCCCTCGAGCCAAGCGAACTCATCACGCTCGCCGGTGTCGGCCAAAAATCCGCCAACGTCGTCATGATCGAATACACCGGTGCCAACCTTATGGCGGTCGATACGCACGTCTATCGCGTCGCCCATCGCCTGGGGTTGTGTCGCGCCAAAACCGCCCTCGAATGCGAAAAGCAGCTGACCAAAAAATTCAAAACCGACCTCCATCGCCTCCATCAGGCGATGGTGCTCTTCGGTCGCTACAGATGCAAAGCTCTCAAGCCCGAATGCGAAGGGTGTTTTATGCAATCGTATTGCAAGACAAACAAGACATTCAAGGCCTGACTACGCCAACGTTTTTACCATCTCTCTTACGACCCGAAACGTCCGCTCCACCGAGGCCAGATCGACACATTCACGGGTCGAGTGGGGATAACGAATCGTTGGGCCGATGGAGGCGAATGCGGTGTCGGGGAGATGGGCTTTGAGGATACCACACTCGAGTCCGGCATGGATCGCAGCGATTCGGACATCGCCAAACTCGGCGCGGACCACCTCGGCGACGGCTTCGACAAAAGGATTGCGCTCGGGCTGCCACGCCGGATAGCTCTCCTTGACGTGTACCGTCATGCCGTATGCCTCCATCTGGGCGCGCGTTGTCTCCACCAACGTCTCGAGATCTTCCATGCTCATGGCTCGTGCGCTTGTCTCGATTGTCAATCCGGGCGCTTCGAAGCGATCGTTAATAAGGGCGAGGTTGATGCTTGTCTGGGGCAAACCCAGCTCGTTATTATGAGCGCGCACCCCGTCGGCAAACCGATGCACCCACTCGACCAGATCCTTCCCGTTGGCATACACCTCAGGAGTTTCGTTCAGGCGTCGCACCTGCACGGTATCGCTCCCTTCGAGAGGCTGGATGCTTCGTACGATCGCGACGGCATCGCTCGGGATAGCATTGCGGCGTTGGCCAGCGATGACCGATGCGATCTGGCCGATCCCTTTTTTGTGCAAATAATCAAAAAGTACTTTGATGGCGTTGGGAATACCCCGGTCGATGTCCACCCCCGAATGCCCTCCGGGCAATCCCCGCACCGCCACCTCATACGTCGCACCCTGACCCGGAACCCAGTCGCTAGAAAACGTACCGACGACATCCGTACCACCAGCGCAACCAATCGTCACCTCCGCTTCGGTCTCGCTGTCGAGATTGAGCATGCGTGGAGCGTGCACCTCCAGTGCAAGCGCCGATGCACCCACCAAACCAATCTCCTCGTCGGAGGTAAAGAGAAACTCCAGCGCAACGCCCTCCTCCATCAGCGCCATCATCATTGCAATGGCGATGCCGTTGTCTGCACCGAGCGATGCCTCTCGGGCACGAAGACACCCCGCCTCTTCGTATGCCTCAATCGTCGGTGCTTTGCCCACACATACCATGTCGTAGTGTGCCTGTAAGCAGAGCTGGGGTGTGCCTTTGCGTGCCACAATATTCTGCGCCGCATCGGTCTGCACTTCGTAACCCCTGCTGCGCGCAAAATCGACCAAAAAAGCAAAAAGTGCTTCGGCCGATCCAGAACAGTGGGGTATCTGCACAAGGGTGCTAAACCCATCCATCACCATACGCATAAAACTCTCCTGTGTGTAAACCAGTGTGTAAAATTGTCCAACCGCAACCGATCGATCAAACGTACGACCAAAACTAAGTTGTCCGCAATCAGGTTCGGCGTACAATATCTGCATAGCATATTATACTCAAACATCAAGGAGCATTTCCCATGGCACACAACATCTTTGACTGCCCCCAACCCGACGAAAATGGCTATTTTGGCGAATACGGCGGCGCCTTTTTGCCGCCCGATCTCGAGCCGATCATGCGCAACATCGCCCAAGAGTACGAATCCATCCGCAAAGACCCTGATTTTATCGCGGAGTTAACCGATCTCTATCAACACTATGTCGGCCGCCCCAGCCCGATCTTCCATGCCAAACACCTCTCGGAAAAATACGGCACCCCGATCTACCTCAAGCGCGAAGATCTCAACCACACCGGCGCCCACAAGATCAACCACACCCTCGGCGAAGCATTGCTCGCCAAAAAAATGGGCAAGAA
>CAZWMZ010000161.1:0-9019 GCA_964634965.1 uncultured Nitratifractor sp.
ACTGTGGACTACCATGTGGCGCGCAATGCCGATGCTGTTGGTCTCGATGGGGTGTTTTTCGGGTGTTTTGAGCGGGCGATCGAGTGCCGCACTCAGGTCGCGTGCGACCCCGCGTACGCTCAAACAATCCCCGCGATTGGCGGTCAGCTCCAGCTCAATAACCGTATCGGCAATCCGAGGCAGATCCTTGAGTGGCAGGCCTGGCTTGAGTGCACCCAGACTCTCGTCAAGAATCAAAATGCCTTCGCCGACCCTGGGCAGGCCCAGCTCCTCCGCCGAACAGACCATGCCAAAGCTCTCAACCCCCCGCAGCGTAACCGGTTCGATCCTCGTGCCATCGGGCAAGAGGGCCCCAAGCGTTGCAACAGCAACATACTCAGCCTCACGCACATTGGCGGCTCCACAGATGATTTGACGCGGTTCCGCTTCGCCGATGTCGATTTGACAGAGACTCAATTTGTCGGCATCGGGGTGTCGGTCGCACGCAACCATGCGACCGACAACGACTTTGTCGGGCAGCGTATAGTGGTTCAGCCGCTCTACCTCCAAGCCTATGGCATTGAATGTTGCGTACAGCGTCGCATTGTCGATGCCGCTTAGATCGATGTACTCTTCGAGCCAGGTGCGTGTGATGATCATTTGAATTGCTCCAACAGACGAATATCCCCCTCAAACAGACTGCGCAGATCGGGGATCCGGTGCAGCAGCATCGCAAACCGTTCCACCCCGAGTCCAAACGCATAGCCACTGACCTCTTCGTACCCAACAGCAGCAAAGACATTGGGATCGACGACGCCGCTGCCAAGCACTTCCAGCCAGCCGGTATGGGAGCAGACACGGCACCCCTTTCCTTCGCAGAAGATGCAGCTGATGTCCACCTCAGCCGAGGGCTCCGTAAAGGGGAAAAAGCTCGGCCGAAACCGCACATCGACTTCGCCGAACATGTGGTGCAGAAAATCGGTCAGGATCGATTTGAGATTGGCGAAACTCACCGCATTACCCGGTTCGACAACCAGCCCTTCGACCTGATGAAACATCGGCGTATGGGTCAGATCGTAATCGCGTCGAAACACCGGCCCAGGGGCGATGATCCGAATGGGAGGCTTCTGGGCAAGCATGGTGCGTATCTGCACTGGTGAGGTGTGGGTGCGCAGCAGATGCCCGTCTGCAAAATAGAACGTATCCTGCATGTCGCGTGCCGGGTGAAATTTGGGCAGATTAAGCGCCTCAAAGTTGTGGAAATCATCCTCGACCATCGGACCGGTTTCGACCGCGAAATTCATCGCCACAAAGTAGTCGATGATCCGATCCATGGTGGTCATGACGGGATGCAGCGCGCCCTTTTCGCTGCGCATACCGTAGAGCGACAGGTCGACCGCCTCCTGTGCCATCTGTTGCTCGCGCTCGGCATCGCGCAGAGTGTTCCACCGTTGGTCAAACGCCTCCTGCAGGCGGGCCTTGAGGGCGTTGAGCTTCTCGGCAAATGCCTTTTTTTCAGGTCCGGGGATGGTTTTGAGTTTGGCAAACTCGGCAGAGAGTATCCCCTTTTTTCCAAAGAGTTCGATCCGCACCGCTTCGAGTGCTTCGAGTGTATCGGCCTGGTCGATTTTTGTATGCAGGTGTTCCATTCATATCTCTGTGGTGCTAAAATTTACGGCAGATTGTATCTAAATGTTACTAAAGAGCACCTCTAAAAAGAGAAAGAGTCTTGTTTTTCGCAAGCGCCGCCCATGGTCCAGGTCCAAAAGAGTCCGCACGACATCGCACCCTGGGTTTTGCGTCCAATCACCGCTGAACTTACGGGTGTGATTTGCACAGCATTCACAATCCCTGAATGCAGACATGTTGTACAGGCAAGAGATGTGGGTTGGGATTTGGGCGCAGGTTTCGTGCAGGAGCGTGGTATAATTACGGATATCTTATTTCAAAAGGAACCGTCCATGTGTATCTTTTGCCAAATTGTCTCTGGAGAGATTCCCAACAATACGGTGTTGGAGAACGATGCATTTCTTGCGTTTCATGACCTCTACCCCAAGGCGCCGATTCATGTCCTGATCATTCCTAAAAAGCATGTGGAGTGCTTCCAGGATGTTGACCCTGAAACGATGGCGGGTTTGACATCGTTTGCCCAGGAGGTCGCCCGTACCCTTGGGCTTGATCAGAGCGGTTATCGTCTCATTACCAACAACGGGAAGGATGGGGGTCAGGAGATTCCGCATCTGCACTTTCATATGCTTGGCGGTGGCAAACTGACCTGGGAGCACCTGCACGACGATACGCACAAAAACATCTAAAACCGCTTTGCAAAAGGGTGTTCTCCGAATTGGGTTCAGGGGCGTGATCTGCAATCAGGTGCCTTGCAGGCGTTTGGCCGTGTCTACTATGCGGTGCCGGGGCCTTTGCGAAAATGGACCATCTTGAACCGTTCGCCCATTGCACCGGGGTCGATCAGTGTTTTGATCTTGTCAGCGTGGTGCAGATAGTCTGCTTGCGTGGCGGTTTGGGCATACTGCTCGAGCAGATCGATCAACCCGAAGCGTATCAGCGCCCTGGATTGCTTCTCGAAAGCAACCGTATCAAACCCCGCCGCCTCAAACGCATCCATGACGGCCCCAAAATGGACATCGAAGGTTAAATCGGAGGTACCAAACAGCCGCCCCATCTCTACCGAATCGTCAAAAAAGGGATAGACCTCATGCCCCTGATAGATGCGAATTGAAAAGTCGTTGCGCACGTGACGATCTCCATAATCAAACGTCACAAAATCGAGGCGTTCTGCTGCACGGTAGAGTCGCGTCGCAAAAGCATCGTAACCGACGGCGATCTCCCCTTTGTCCATGCCGTATCGATGCGCATGTTCCTGCATCGCTCCGGATGCTTCGCGCCACAGGATCGCCTCGCCTTCGACGTAGGCCGCTTTGCCCTGGATGTAGAGATCGCAGGGAAAGGCATCCAGGATCTCATTGGCCACCACAAAAGCGTAAGAGAGTGACAGTTGATCCAGATCCGTTACGTGCTCCAGCACAACAGCATCGCCGAATCGTTCGACAAAATAGCGTTGTTGAGCCGCCCGAACCTCCTCATGGCGCTCAACGATGATAAAGCGCATTGATTGCAGCAGGGCGGGGTCGCAGGTGTAGAGCCACTGGATCATATCGGCAATCCAGTACCCCTGGTGCGCCCCGATCTCTACAAGCGCCGCTTCGCGTGGCACTTCGCCTTGTGCAATCAATCGATACAGGTGATTGGCTACGGCCGCCCCAAAAAAAGGGCTGGTGCTGACAGCGGTATAAAAGTCGCCCTCTTTGCCGATAGGGCGCAACGTGCGGTAGTACCCCCGAGGGCCATAGAGCCACGCCTCCATGTACTCTGAAAAGATCACGGAGCCATTCTCGCATAGAGTTTGAGCAACTCGATCTGCTTGTCCAGCTCGTAGATGCGACGATCGAGGCGCTTGATCGCCTGAGCGTTGCGCATGGTCTGCAGGTCGTCTTCGGTCTTTTCGCCTGCCTGGACGAGATCGCGCGTACTTTGAAGCAGACGACGGTAAAGCGCTTCGTCACGTTTGGCCAGTGCGATCTTGCGATCGAGGATGCGCAACGCGGTCAGTGCGAGGCGATACTCAGCTTGAAGGGTTTTGCGCCGATCTCTTACCTGGGCCTGGGCCTGGAGATAAGCGATGCGGGCCGTTTCGATATCGGCTGGCGCATTGGGGCTGAGGGTCATGCTGATTCGTACACCGTAGTTTTTGGACGTGCTCATGGTGCCGGGGTGCTTCTCGTCCGAGTAGCGATAGTGTCCATATGCCGTGACGGTAGGCAGGTACTGTGCCCAGGTCATGCGGCTGCTGGAGCGTTTTTCCAGCGCATGCAGCTTTTCGGCTGCGAGTTTGAGATCGTGGGTGGCGTACTGTTTGAGTGTGATCAGTTTGAGCCTGGGGAGTCGAAGCTTGTCGATGTTTTTGTCACTAAGATACGCAAAACTTGCCCGCAACTGTGCAAGGGCGAGATCCAGATCGAGCAGCGAGGCGCTGTCGCGATGGTGGTTGAGAATGGTCTGGTCCAGCAGGCTGCTGTCGATCATGCCGGCCTGATACATCGACTCCTGGCGGCGAACCGCAATGGCATCGTTGGCCACAAGGAGTGTCAATTTGCGGCGTTGCAGACGGGTTTTGTGGTAGCGAAACAGGATCTCGACCGCTTGCGCAATCCATTGGCGCTTTTGCAGTGCGATCTCCTGAGCATTGGCCTGACGCAAAAAATGGGCATACCGAAGACCAAAGAGAATACCGCCGCTCTTGAAGATCGGCTGATCGATACCGATGCTGAATGCGCGGGTTGTGCGGGTAGAGCCGTCGGGCATGGGGTGCCAATCTTTTTGGTAGCTGACCGTTACCGGTGCGATCCAGCTGCGCTGCAGTTTGCCTGTTTGCAAGATGTTGCTCTGCTGTTGATAATCCAGCAGTTGGTTTTTCTCCTTGCGCAGATAGTTCTCCAGGTCGCCATCGGCCCCCAGCAACAATACAGTGAGACTAAAGAGTATCCAAAGCTTTTTCAAAACGCACAAATCCTTCCATAATCTCTTCGGGCGTGATCAGCAAACTGGGAAGAAAGCGGATCGTATTGCGCCCGGCCTTGAGGACGATCACACCGGCATCGAATGCTGCGGCAAGTACGTCACGCTGGATGGCAGAATTTTTGGCACGCAGTCCGCGCATCAGTCCCAGGCCTACTGCCCGATCAAACAGATGCCCATAACGCTCCATGACCCGATCCAGATGGCTCTCCAGCGTCAGCTGCGCCTGGGCGATGGTGCCGTCAAGATCGGCCTCTTCAAGCACCTCCAGGACGGTCAGTCCGGCTCGGCTGCTGAGGTAGTTGCCGCCAAATGTGCTGCCGTGATCACCGGGGGAAAAGATCTCTTTGAGGCGTGTCATGACAGCACCAATGGGGACGCCTCCGCCCAATCCTTTGGCCAGTGTTATGATGTCGGGCTCGATCTCATACAGTTGCGACGCCAAAAAACGCCCCGTACGGTAGATGCCCGTTTGTACCTCGTCGACGATCAACAAGATCCCCTGGCGCTTCAGGTCACGAGCCAGTGCCTGAACCTCTGCTTTGTCCAGCGGTTGCACACCGCCCTCTCCCTGTACCAGCTCCAGCATGACCGCGACGGTCTCGTCATCGATGGCACCGCGCAATGCTTCCAGTGAAGCTTCGTATCCAAATCCATCGGGGTAGGGGGCAAAGTGGGGTGGGTGCATGCTGCCCTGTCCTGTGGCTTTGACGGTTGTGATGGTGCGGCCATGAAAGGAGTTTTCGAGCGTGAGGATCTTATACCGTTTTTTTGCAAAATGCGTTTCACCATATTTGCGAGCGATTTTGATGGCACCTTCGTTTGCTTCGGCACCCGAATTGCCAAAAAAGACCCGCATATCGTATCCACTGAGTGCCACCAGTCGCTGTGCCAGCTGTGCCTGAGGTGGAAGGAGGTGGAGGTTGGATACGTGCAGAAGCGTGCGTGCCTGTTCGCACAAAGCCTCGCTCAATTTTGGATGTGCATGTCCGATCGACGTTACTCCGATACCGCTGCTGAGATCGAGGTAGGTCTTTCCCGACTCGGTATAGAGTCGCACCCCTTCGCCTCGAACAAAAGCAACGGGGCTTCGAGCGTACGTATGCAAAACATACTGTTGATCCATCTGCGCAAAATCCATACCGGTACCATCCTGAATGCCGTTGAGTTTGAAAACGTATTATAGCCAAAATCTACCAAGGTTTTGGTCGCATCACAAAATCCCAAATCCTGAAATCACCTTCTTCGAATCTGTACCCTGCTCCCCTTCAAAGAGTTTGCGCATCATGTGAGTTGCATCCGCAGGCACGGTGTCTGTTGTTTGGGTGCGGCTCAGGGTGGCGGCAGCGTGCTGGGCCTGGATCGATGGCGCATGCGTTCTCGCCGTATTTGCCAGGGATAGCGGGTGTCGTTGGCCACGGAAGCAAAAAAGAGCTGTCCGCCATGGCGCCATGGATCGAGCACGATTGCACGTGCAAGAGGGACGGAATGATTGCGTGGCATGACGACGATAGCATTGTGCTCACGCCAGTAGTTGCCGATATAGGCTCCAGCCGGATAGAGGGCAATGCTCTTGAGGCGGAGTGCCTCAAGATGCACCATCAGATCATCTGCCCACTGATGACAGAGTCCTCGATCACGCAGGCCGATGTTGACAAGAAAGTTGTGCACCCACGGTGAGGTGGTGACGCGGTAACGGGCCGCCAGGGTGCGGCTGTATGTGAGCGCTTCGTACGCCAGGTGTTCTGCTTCGTGTCGATTGATAGAACGATCCATCTGTGCGATCATATGGGTGAGCCGGGATGTTTGTGTCGGTGTCACCTGCGGAAGCGAACGGCTGCATCCGCCCAGCCCCATCACGCCCAGGAGTCCCACTGTCCAGAACAAAAGCGGCAACAGGCGTCGAGCGTGTGTGTGGATGATGGTGCCGAAGTTGAGCACAACGACCTCTCTCACATCACCGCTCCTTTTTGGACGAACATATTGGGATAGAAGAGGACGATGTAGAGCAGCGCCAACACAATGGTTGCGCCGCTCCAGAGCAGCGTCGCGTGCCGAAATCGCATCAGCCACCCTCCGACAACACCGACAATGAGTCCACCGATGTGTGCGCTCATGTCGATCCCCGGTATCGTCAAACCCAGTATGAGGTTGAGAGCCAGGATGCCGCCATATTCGCGCATGATCGCTCCGAACCGTGTGCCGAGCCGATGGCGGAATGCTATCGCATAACCGGCAATGGCACCAAACAGACCAAAAATCGCGCCGCTGGCTCCCACTGAGAGCCCATCTGGATGGACCGCGAGCGAGACGGCACCGCCTGCGATACCCGAGGCAAAATAGAGAGCAACATAGCTCCATCGATCCATCAGCTCCTCGGCGATCCGTCCGACGATGTAGAGCGAGATCATGTTGAGTGCAATGTGAGTAAAACCACCGTGCAAAAACATACCGCTGATGAGGCGCCACCACTCACCACCAAGTCCCACTGCAACACCGTATACTGCTCCCAGATTGACCAACGTGCGGCTGCTGAAAGGATCGGGTTGCAACAGAGTGTAACCCAACACCAGGAGATTGATTCCGATCAATATCCATGTCGTGCGATGATCGGGACGAAACATGCGATCAGGTCTGATGCAAAATGGCCTGCGGAAAGACGACTCCGTCGATGGAGAAGCGTGCCATCCGTTCGATCTCGCGATCGTCGTCGATCAATACGAGCACTTTGGTATCAAACAAGTAGCGTTCAGCTATGGGCTGGATCTCCATCGCATCCTCCTGCTGGCATACCAGATAGGTTGCTCCCAGCGCGTTGGCAATGAGTGCTTCGCGTACGCTCCCCACTGTCAAAACGTAGGGCAGGGAGTGATTTTGGCAGTGTTGTGCCAGAGCAATCGATTCGCTTACCGGCTCCAGCAACGCGATCTCTTCTTTGGCCAATTGGCCCAGTTCCTCGATGGAAAAGACTTTACGAAACTGCGGGCTGTCTATCCAGGGGTGTCCAAATATCAACATGACAATCTCCTTTGTATCATTGCGGTAAACACGATCGCGAACAGTAGTGCTTGCCGCGAAACTGAATCGACTCTTTAAACGTAACGTAGGTGCCACAGGCAGCGCACTCGACCAGCGTATCGCCGTCGGGCTCCTCTGCGGAGGGTGTGTCGCGGTCGAGTATGGGCACTTTGCCGCCCAGCGCACGGTAGATCACGATACCGATGATGGCAAATAGAAGCAGTTTGAGAAACATCGTATCACTTTATCCATACATAGTTGCGTTTAGCATGATGCACTATAGCATAGTTTGGCTGTGTCTCCAAAGCGGCCAGTTCCCTGTCGGCACGTGCACCCTTGTAAAAGAGATAGTGCGTCGCCGCGTCGGAGAGGTGTGCTGTCAGGGCCAGCAGCAGTTTCGTATCGGTCACCGCACGCGACGTGATCAGTCCAAACGGTGCATGCACGAGCTCTTCGACCCGCATCCGTACCGTCTCGACCCGCTCAAGCCCAAGCTCCATCGCCGCCCAGCGCAAAAACGCCGCGCGTTTGTTTCGCGGCTCAGTCAGCACCGTCGGTAGATCGGGCCACGCGATGGCCAGCATCAGGCCGGGAAACCCCGCTCCCGTTCCCACATCGAGCAGCGACTCAGGTCGATCGACAAAGGTCAGCGGATAGAGCGCATCGATCACATGATCCCCCACCGCCTCAACCGTACGCGCTCCGGTCAGATTGTGTGTACCATTCCACTCCATCAGCAGATCCACAAACCGCTCCAATCGTCCCAACGCCACCCCGTCAAGCTCGATCCCCTCATCACGTAAACGGCCGGCCAGTCGCTCTCCCATCAAATCTCCTCATTCCCCATTTTTACTTTCTGCTTTTTACTTTTTACTTTTTACTTTTTAATTCCTAATTTCTAATTCACAAAAGGTGTCCCATCTTCTCTTTTTTCACCTTCAGATAGTCGATATTGTGCGGATTGGCCTCGATCACCAGCGGAACGCGCTCGACGATCTCGACTCCGGTGAGGGATTCGAGCTTTTTGGGGTTGTTGGTCAGCAAGCGCATGCGGTTGATCTTGAGGTGAGCCAGGATAAACACCACCGCATCGTACGTGCGCTCGTCAGCTGCAAATCCCAGCTGATGGTTGGCTGCGACGGTATCGAGCCCTTGATCCTGAAGGGCGTAAGCGTTGACCTTGTTGAGCAGGCCGATGTTGCGCCCCTCCTGCCGATGGTAGATCACCAGACCGCCCTCCTGAGCAATCGTGTCAAGCGCGACGTTGAGCTGTTCGCCGCAGTCACATTTGAGCGATCCGAGCGTATCCCCCGTCAAACACTCCGAATGCACCCGCACCAGCGGGATATCTGGCAGCGGATCGGTCCAAAGCGCCAGATGTTCCTGGCACCCCTCTTTAAAGGTCTGGATACGAAACGTTCCATGC
>CAZWMZ010000162.1:0-16486 GCA_964634965.1 uncultured Nitratifractor sp.
GACGTCGGGGGCGGCTCGGTGGTCAATCTGTTTATCACCGCCCGCAACGACTCGATCAAAAACCTCATGCTTTTTGTCGATCAAAAGATCAAGCCCGCCCTTCAAAAACTCAGCGGCGTAGGCTCAGTCGGCGTGATCGGGTACCGCGATCGCGAGATCCGCATCTTCCCCGATCGGCACGCACTGGCCAAATACGGCATCACAATCCGTGAGCTCAACGGCATCGTCGCACGCGAAAACGTCAAAATCAGCGGCGGGCGACTGATCACGCGCGAAAAAGAGTTTGCCCTCAAAACCCGTGCCGATGCGACCACGGTCGAAGAGTTGCGCAACATCGTCGTACGCGAAGGGGTGCGCCTGCGGGATGTGGCGCGCGTCGAAGATGGTCTGAGCGATCCGGAGAGCTACGCATCGTACAACGGCACCGAAGGGGTGATGCTCGAGGTGCGTAAAATCTCCGATGCCAATACCCTCGAGGTGATTCATCGGGTCAAAGGGGCCCTGCCCGATCTGAAGACCCTGGCCGGCGAGCGGTTTGGGATCGCACTGTTGCAGGATACCTCGCCCTTCATCGTCGAGTCGCTCAAGGCGGTCGAGTTCGACCTTGTGTATGGCGCACTGCTGGCGGTGTTGATTATCTTTGGTTTTTTGCGCAATGGCACCATCACGCTGGTCTCGGCACTTTCACTGCCCACCTCGGTACTGGGCACCATCGCCCTGATGGACTACATGGGGTACGATCTGAACAAATCGACCCTGATCGCCCTGACGCTGGCGATTGGGATCATCATCGATGATGCGATTGTCGTCATCGAGAATATCTACAAGAAAATGGAAGCGGGGCTGGGCGCATTTGAAGCGGCCGTCGAAGGAAGCCGCGAGATGGCCTTCCCGGTGATCGCGATCTCGGCGATGCTGCTGGCGGTCTTTTTGCCCGTAGCCAACATGAGCGGAATCGTCGGACAGTTTTTCAAGGCCTTCGGCATGACGATCGCCTTTGCAGTCGTCATTTCCTATACGGTAGTCATGAGCTTTATCCCCAGCCTCAGTGCGCGCGTTTTGCGCAAAAAAGAGAGCCGTTTTTACGACATCACCGAGCCGATCTTTTCGCTAATGGATCGCATCTATTCTGCGACACTTGGGTGGGTGTTGCGGCATAAGTTTTTGACCTTTGTTGTTGCGATCGGGAGCATGGTCGCATCGATGACACTTTTTCCCAAAATCGGCATGGACTTTATCCCCGTGGAGGATAAGTCAGAGTTTGAGATCAAGTTGCGTGCTCAACCGGGTATCGCGCTTGAAGCGATGGTGCGCAAAGCCAAGGCGGTCGAAGCGATGGTGCGCAAAGATCCCGACGTCGATGCGACGACTTTGAGCGTGGCCTACAACAGCACCCGCGACAAAAACCGTGCCAACCTCTACGTCCATCTCGTCCCGCCCGATCAGCGCACGCGCAACCAAAAAGAGATCATCCATGCTTTTCGCGAACGCCTCAAACCTCTGGCACACGAAGGGATGCGCATCACGGCAGCCGCGATCCCCAACATCAAAGGCGCCGGCGTAACGGTACCGTACCAGATCGTACTGACGGCGGATCGGTTTGAGGATCTGCGCACCGCCCAAAAACGACTGATCGCCTACCTCACCCAAAAAGAGGGCTTTGTCGATATCGATACCAACCTCGACGCGCCCAAACCTCAGATCGAGATCGTCATCGATCGGGCACAGGCTCAGCGGCTGGGCATCAGCGCGACACAGATTGCGCAAACGATCGCGATCGCCTTTTCGAGCGACATCGAGATCAGTCACTACGACGAAAAGGGCAAGCAGTACAACATCACCCTGCGCCTGAGCGATGCCGATCGGGTGCGTCTGGAGGATATTCGGGCGTTGCAGCTGCGCACACGCGAAGGGTCGCTCGTCTCACTCGATGGGCTCGTGACCCTCAAACAGAACGGATCGGTCGCATCAATCAACCACTACAACCGCCAACGTCAGGTGACAGTCTATGCCGACCTCTACGGGCTCGATCTGGGTGGAGCGGTCAACTATACTAAAGAGAAGATCGACACCCTGTTGCCGCCCGGGGTGCACTATCGCTTTACCGGATTTGCCGACGAGATGGTCAAGACTGCCGAAGCGTTTGGCATGGCAGTCAAGCTCTCGGTGGTGCTGATGTTTATCATCCTCGCGATTCTGTATGAGTCGCTCGTCCAGCCGGTGATCATCATGATGGCGCTGCCGATGAGCATCATGGGGGTGATGGTGGCGCTCTTTGTGACGGGGTATCATTTTAGCCTCTTTGTGATGATCGGCTTTATCCTTCTGATGGGGATGGTGGGTAAAAACGCCGTTTTGCTGGTCGATTTTGCCAACGAGGCGATCGAAAAAGAGGGGCTGGGGGTCAATGCGGCTCTGATCGAAGCGGGCCGCAAACGGCTTCGCCCGATCCTCATGACCACCGTCGCGATGGTGTTTGCGATGCTGCCGCTGGCGATCACCCACGGATTTGGTGCCGAGACCAAAGCCCCCATGTCGATCGCGGTCATTGGCGGATTGCTCAGCTCGATGTTCTTGACCCTGCTGGTCGTACCCGCCCTCTACCGCCTGATCTATCCTCTGGATCGTTGGTTGCGGGAGAGGTATGAGGGGAAAGTAAAAAGTAAAAATTAAAAATTAAAATTGATGAGTGGTGTTGTGGTTTTTTGGATCTAAACGCTTAGCACTAAACGCTAAACACTAAAATAAGGAGACATGATAATGCAATACTGGATCTATCTGCTGGGTGCGATTGCGTTTGAGGTGGCGGGGACGACGGCGATGAAGTTTTCTGAGGGGTTTACCCGCGTGTGGCCTTCGGTGGCGATGATGGTGTTTTATCTGCTCTCGCTGGGGGCGTTGACGCTGGCGCTCAAGCGGTTTGATATGAGCATGGCCTATGCGATCTGGTCGGGGGTGGGCACGGCGCTGATCACCGTAGTGGGATTTTATCTCTTCAAAGAGCCGGTCTCCTTGCTCAAGATCGGTTCGATTGCCCTGATCATCGTCGGGGTGGTCGGGTTGCACTTGAGCAACGCATAACCGTGCCAAAGCACACCCAACACTAAACACCCAACACTAAACACCCAACACCAAACACCCAACACCAAAAACTACAACACCATACCTCGGATCATAAAGTAGATCAAAGCCGACAAGATCGCGGCTGTCGGTACCGTGATGACCCAGGCGGCGACAATCTTTTTGATGGCGTCTCGTTTGACGTATTGAATCTTTTGGACGCTTTTGATGTGTTTTTTGGTCTGCTTGATCACGGCCTCTTCGTCGTCGATCATTTTGTAGAGTTCGACGATGCGCTGGTAGTCGGCTTTGTCTTTTTTCTTTTTCTCCTCCAGTGTAGCCAGTTCGGCCTGGAGTGCGCGCAGCTGTTTTTTCTCATCAACAATCTTTTCCTGTTCATCCCGGATGATCTCCTGGGCGTCCTGGTTGAGATACTCACGCAAAAACCCGACACCAAAGACCCCGCCGATGGCAATATGAGTCGAAGAGACGGGCAGTCCCAGCTGGGATGCGATGATCACCGTAATGGAGGCGGCCATGGCGATGGAAAATGCGCGCATTTGGTCGAGTTCGGTGATCTCGGAACCGACCGTGCGGATGAGCTTGGGACCATACAGCCCGAGCCCAATGGCGATCCCCAGCGCGCCCACGCTCATGACCCAGATGGGGATACCGGCTTTGGAGGAGATGCCGCCGGTCAGGACGGCATCGTTGATTGCCGCCAGAGGTCCAATGGCATTGGCGACATCGTTGGCTCCATGCGCAAAACTCAAAAGCGCCGCAGCGAAAATCAACGGAATGGTAAAGAGTGCATTGACACCCTCTCGACTGTTTTCCATCGAAGGTGCACGTCTGGCAATGGTGGAACGAGCCATAAAATAGACCACGAGGGCCACCACAAACCCGATGCCCAAAGCTGTCAGGAAGGTGGGCTTGTCACTGTGGGGCAAAAAGCTCAACACACTGACGATGTGCACCCAGATCTTTTTGAGACCTTTCAAGACCAGGTAGGTTGCAAACGCCCACGACATGATGCCGATAAAGATAGGCACCCAGGTGGAAGCGGCCTGGATTTTGTTCTCCTTGAAGACAATGGTACGCTTGATCGCCAGCAAAAACAGCGCGGCGATGATGCCACCCAGGACGGGTGAGATGATCCACGATGCTACGATTTTGCCCATGGTTCCCCACGCGACGATGCCAAAACCCGATGCGGCAATGCCCGCTCCCATGACCCCGCCGACGATGGAGTGGGTCGTGGAGACAGGTGCCTTGTAAGCGGTCGCAAAGTTGAGCCACAAAGCTGCCGCGAGCAGCGCCGCCATCATCGCCCAGATAAACGAATCGGTGTTGCCGCCAAAGGCGGCGATATCGATGATTCCTTTTTTGATCGTTTTGACGACATCGCCTCCGGCAATGAGGGCCCCGGAGGCTTCAAACACGGCTGCGATGCCGATCGCTCCCCCCATGGTCAAGGCCTTGGAGCCCACGGCCGGGCCGACATTGTTGGCGACATCATTGGCGCCAATGTTCATGGCCATGTAGGCCCCAAAGAGCGCAGCGATGGCCAGGAAAAGATTGTTGGGAATGCCTCCGGTTTTCATAAAGCTGTACGTCAACACAGCGACCATAAAAAAGAGGGCGGATCCCAAGCGCATGAAATCGATGCGACTTCCTTTGATCGCCTCTTTTTGCATCTTTTTGACGGTTGTGATCTCCATGCTTTTCTCCTCCTGTACGGTAATGTGGAATGGAATCTCCCCCGGGATACTCCCGGCAGGAAGCGGCCGGTCCGTGAAGGGATTGCCTTGAATTAATGATACTCTTTTTAGCCTTTGTAGCTATAGGGTTTGTCACCAAACTGACAACAATTCTGATCCAAAAGATGCTACAATGGCGGTGCTTCATTGTCGAAAAGGAACAAAATGATTCGTAAAATTATACTGCCAACCATTGTGCTGATTTTAGGATACGGCTTTTGGATCAGTCCCAACTTTAAAGAGGTCTCAGCTGGTGTGGCTGTCTTTTTGTTCGGGATGCTGGCACTGGAGGATGGGTTCAAGCTGCTTTCGGGAGGATTGCTGGAGTCCTTTTTGAAACGCACCACCGACCGTCTCTACAAAAGCATCGGTTTTGGCATCGTGACCACCACCCTGATGCAGTCGAGCTCCCTGGTCTCGGTTTTGACGATCTCCTTTTTGAGTGCGGGGTTGATCGGATTGTCTCAGGGTATCGGCATTATCTTTGGGGCCAATCTCGGTACCACGACGGGCGCGTGGCTGATCGCCGGATTTGGACTCAAAGTCAAGATCTCCTCCTACGCCATGCCGATGCTTACGTTTGGCATCTTGTTTGTTTTCCAGAAAAACAAATCGCTCAAGGGTCTGGGGTATATCCTGGCGGGACTGGGGTTTCTCTTTTTGGGCATTGCCTACATGAAAGAGGGCTTTGAGACGTTCAAAGAGACCATCGATCTCTCCGTCTATGCGGTCGAGGGATTGCGCGGGTTGCTGCTCTTTACCGGCATCGGTGTCTTTGCGACAGTGGTCATGCAATCCTCACACGCAACACTGGTGTTGATCATTACCGCCCTGGCCGCCGGTCAAATCACCTACGAAAATGCTCTGGCGCTGGCCATCGGCGCCAACATTGGTACCACCATCACGGCCATCATTGGCTCCATGGGCGCCAACATAGACGGCAAGCGGCTCGCCGGAGCCCATCTGATTTTCAACCTCGTTACGGGTGCGATTGCCATTGCGCTGATCCATCCGTTTATGTCGGCGGTCGATACGCTCGCACAGATGTTAGGCATTGGTGCAGAGGACCATACATTAAAACTGGCAATTTTTCATACCCTTTTCAACCTCACGGGCATCATCGTCATGACGCCTTTTATCGGTACGATGGTTCGTTTTCTGGAGCATCGCCTGCGACCAAAGGCGACCGACTCCAAGCCCGACACTCTCCATGCAATCTATCTCAACACCTCCGCGCTCGAACTGCCCTCAACCGTCATACGGGCCGTAACGCTTGAGACACGACGCCTCTTTGAGCACGCCAATCACATCATCGCGCACGGGATCGGGATCGACGAAACCCAGCTCTACACATCCCGTAACATCGACGATGTCATCCAGGGATATTGCCGACGCGCCCTGTACGATATCGACGAGGCCTATGCTGTTCAGATCAAAGAGATCTACGGGGAGATCTTTGATTTTTCCGTCCGGGCCCAAACCCTCCTCAATACCCAGGAGATGCACCAGCTCTACGCCATCAAAATCGCCAACCTTGATACCGTCGAAGCGATCAAGGCGCTCAAACATCTCCAGAAAAATCTCATTTTCTATTGCGACAATGAGAACCCTCACATCCGCGAACAGTACCGCAAGATGGTGCGTCGCATCGCCAAAGTCCTGCGCAGACTGCACACCATCTCAACGGCCAAAGAGCCTGAGCAGATTCGCGAATCCCTGCGCAAAGCAAAGCGCCTGCTGGCCAAAAACGAAATTGTCGCCAACGGCAAGCTCGACAAACTGATCCGTCACAATCTGATCACCAACGAGATGGCCACATCGCTCATCAACGACAACGCCTATGTGCGCACGGTCATCCATAACCTGCTCTCTGCGGCCAAAACCCTGTATGTCAAACCGGCCAAACGGGCGCAAAAGGAGAGCGAAAATCCTCTTGATTTCGCATCGGAGCCCGACAACATCCTGCGCGAACACGGGGATCTGCCATCTGTGGCAAACTCGCCTGCTTGAGGCGGGCGTCTCAGGGGGAACCGCTCCTCTTTTTGATGCCCAGTGCGACATCCATTGTGCTGCATCTCAACTCCCTCTAACGCCCTGTAAGGTATAGTCCGATTATCCCTAATTTTGCGAGGCGAGGTATCCATGTCCGACCGTGCTCCTTTTGTTCATCTGCATCTGCACACCGAGTATTCGCTGCTTGATGGCGCCAACAAGATCAAAGCACTGGCCAAACGGGTCAAAGAGCTCGGCATGAACGCCGTGGCAATGACCGATCACGGCAACATGTTTGGAGCAATCGATTTCTATACCACGATGAAAAAAGAGGGAATCAAACCGATCATCGGGATGGAGGCCTATCTCCACAACCAGAAGGATCTGGGTGACAAGAACACCCGCCAACGCTACCACCTCTGTCTCTACGCCAAAAACGAAACGGGATACAAAAACCTCATGTACCTCAGCTCCCGCGCCTACATCGATGGGTTTTACTACTACCCTCGTATCAACTGGGAGCTGCTCCAGGAGCACCATGAGGGACTGATCTGCTCATCGGCATGCTTGCAGGGAGAGATCAACTGGCACCTCAATCTCTCGGAGAAAAATGTCCGATTTGGCGCCAAAGGCTACGATGAAGCCAAGGCGATCGCTCTAAAGTATCGTGATCTTTTTGGCGACGATTTTTATCTCGAGATCATGCGTCACGGTATCGGCGATCAGCAGCGGATCGATGCACAGATCCTCCGGCTCTCCCGCGAAACCGGCATCAAGCTCGTCGCGACCAATGACACGCACTACACCTTCCAGGATGACGGTGAGGCGCACGAGGCGTTTATGTGTATCGCCATGAACAAACTCTACGACGACCCCAATCGTCTGCGCCATTCGGTGCGGGAGTTTTATGTCAAATCACCCGAAGAGATGGCGCGGCTCTTTGCGGATATCCCCGAAGCGCTCGAGCACACACAGGAGATCGCCGACAAGTGCAATCTCGAGATCAAGCTGGGCAACCCCACGCCACCGAATTTTAAATTTGCCCGAGAACGTGCCCGCATCACCGGGATCGATCTGCCCGAGCCGGATGAGGAGTATTCGCTCGCAAACGATACAGTGCTCTTCATGCACGAAGCGCGCGCCGGACTTGAGGTGCGCCTCCAGCATGTGCCCGAGAGCGAACACGACCGCTACCGCGAGCGGCTCGAGAGCGAGATCGAGATCATCAACAGTATGAAATTTCCCGGCTACATGCTCATCGTCTGGGATTTTGTCCGACAAGCCAAAGAGATGGGGATCCCCGTAGGCCCCGGCCGCGGATCGGCCGCAGGGTCGCTGGTGGCCTATTCGCTCCAGATTACGGACATCGATCCGATGCCCTACGGACTGCTGTTTGAGCGTTTTCTAAATCCCGAACGGGTCAACATGCCTGATATCGATATGGATTTTTGTCAGACCAGGCGACAGGAGATCATCGACTACGTGGTGGACAAATACGGCCGCGCCAATGTCGCGCAGATCATTACGTTTGGTAAACTGCTTGCCAAAGGGGTGATCCGCGATGTTGCGCGTGTCATGGATATGCCTTATGCCAAAGCCGATGCCTTTGCCAAACTCATCCCCGACGAGCTTGGGATCACGCTCGAAGAAGCGTACAAAAAAGAGCCCAAGATCAAGGCGCTCATCAACGAGGACGAAAAGGCAGCGCAGATTTGGCGTTTTGCTCTTGCGCTCGAAGGGCTCAACCGCAACGCCGGAACGCATGCGGCCGGGGTGGTGATCTCAAACGAACCGCTCTGGGAGAAAACCCCGCTGTTTAAGCCCTCGGGCATGGATACCCTCGCAACGCAATACAGCGGCAAGTATGTCGAAGATGTCGATCTGATCAAATTCGACTTTTTGGGTCTGAAAACCCTCACCGTCATCGACGAGGCCGTAAAACTGGTCCAGAAACGCCACAACGTTCAGATCGATTTTGCCAAAATCGATCTGGCCGATCCCGAAGTCTATCGCTACATCGCCACCGGTGAGACGCTGGGGTTGTTCCAGGTCGAATCTGCCGGTATGCGCGACCTGGCCAAACGCCTCAAGCCCGACAGCTTCGAAGATGTCATCGCGATGCTGGCGCTGTACCGTCCAGGTCCTATGGATTCAGGGATGCTTGATGATTTTGTCGAGCGCAAGCATGGGCGAGAAAAGATCACCTATATGTTCCCTGAGCTCGAACCGATCCTCAAGCCCACCTACGGCGTGATCGTCTATCAGGAGCAGGTGATGCAGATCGTACAGACCGTCGGAGGCTTCAGTCTCGGCGGGGCGGATATGGTGCGCCGCGGTATGGGTAAAAAAGACCAGGCGCTGCTGGACAAGCTCAAGGCCGATTTTGTGGATGGGGCAGTCAAAAACGGTTTTGACCGTGACCGCTCGGGCGCGCTGTTTGATCTGATCTTGAAGTTTGCCAACTACGGCTTCAACAAATCCCACTCGGCCGCCTATGCGATGGTGACGTTTCGCACGGCGTATCTGAAGCACTACTATCCCACTGAGTTCATGGCGGCGATCCTGACGCTGGAGAAGAACAACACCGACAAGGTGGTCAAATATGTCGATGAGCTCAAACGAATGGGGATCCGTCTGCTGCCGCCCGACATCAACCGATCCGATCTGGAGTTTGTCGCCGATAATATCGACGGCCAGGAGTCGGTCATCTTTGGACTTGGAGCGATCAAGGGCGCGGGCGATATCGCCATCGAGTCGATCCTGCAGGCACGTGAAGAGGGATTGTTTACGAGCTTGAGCGATTTTATCTCGCGTATCGACGGGCAGAAGGTCAACAAAAAGGTGATCGAAGCGCTCATCAAGGCCGGTGCGCTCGATGGGTTCGAGTATTCGCGTCAGGCGATGCTGGTTCAGATCGAAGCGATCATCGACGGGGTCAAAAAGGCGGGCGAAGCGAAAAAGATGGCAGTCGGATCGCTTTTTGGCGGCGGCGAAGAGATGACCAGCGTCGAGGTGGAGCTGCAAAAGATAGACGAGTACGATCCGATGCAGATCCTGGCGTTTGAAAAAGAGTCGCTTGGCTTTTATGTTTCAGGCCACCCGCTGGACAAATACCGCGAGGATCTGGATCAGATCGACTACACCCTCAGTTCCGAGATCCCCGACCTGGCCGACGGCTCCCAGGCGCTCATCATCGGCCGCATCGAGGAGATCACCGAAAAGATCAGCAAAAAGGGCAACAAATTCGGCATCGCCAACATCATGGATCTGCACGGCAACGTCGAACTGATGCTCTTTGAGAATCGCCTCAAAGAGATCGAGAAGGATTTCGATCTGACCAAGCCGATCGCCTTCAAAGTCAAGGTCACCAAGGATGGGGAATTTACCCGTTTTAATATCCTCAAAATCGAATCCCTCAAAGAGGCCAAAAAAGAGAAGATCCAAGTCAAAAAAGAGGAGCGTCACACCCCCGAACCCGATACTCCGCCGCTCATCATCGCGCTCGACCTCATGCCCGATCCCAAAATCGCCGAGGAGCTCTTCTGTCTGGCCGAAAAACATCCCGGCAACCGCCCGTTGGAGCTTCACATCAAAAGCAAACTTGCCGACATCGTCATCGAATCGCAAGTGCGCGTCAGCGAAACGTTTCTTGAAGAGGCCCGTGAGCTGGGCGCTTATTCGGAAGAGGCGCTGCTGGCCGAGGATCGCCCTGCATGACCCTGGGCATCGACGTCGGATCGACGACGGTCAAGTATGTCGTCTGCGATGAAACCTTCAAGATAGAGGCGCACGCCTATACGCCGCACGATACGCAGCAGGGCGCAACGCTGCTGCGGCTGCTCGAGGAGCTGCAGACCCGCCGACCCGATCTCTACGATGCCATCGAGAGCGCCTACATCACCGGGTCGGGTGCTGCGCCGATCGCATCGGCTCTGGGGGCGCGTTTTATCCAGGAGGTCAATGCCGTCGTTTTGGCGGTCGAACACCTCCACCCCGATGTACGTTCGGTCATCGAGCTGGGGGGTCAGGATGCCAAAATCATCCACATCACCGAACGCGACGACGGCACCCGGTCGGTTCAGACCTCGATGAACGACAAATGCGCCTCCGGCACAGGCGCGACGATCGAAAAGTGCGCCCTCAAAGCCGGACTCGAACCCGAAGCGCTCGCCACCATCGCACCCAAAGACGATGCCCCACACCACGTCGCAGCCAAATGCGGTGTCTTCGCCGAGACCGACGTGGTCAATCTGCTCAAGAGCTCCGTCCCGGCCGATGAGATCATGAACGCCCTCGGCGATGCGATCGTGATGCAGAACCTCACGGTTCTTACCCGAGGCAACACCCTCATGCCCCGCGTGCTGCTGCTGGGTGGACCCAATGCGCATCTGCCCTTTCTGCAGGCGGCCTGGCGCAGGCGCATCACGCAGCTGTGGGATGAGCGCAACATCGCCTACGATCCCGATGCGGTTGCGTCGCTGATCTTTGTCCCGGAACATGCCCTCTACTATGCTGCGCTTGGGGCGGTGATCTTCGGCACGGGCGAGGCGCTCGACGCGGTACCGTTGCGAGGGATCGAAGGGTTGCGTGCGTTGCTCTTCGATGGAGACAACACCCCGCGTGCACGGCAGGATGCGCCGCTGGTGACCGATGCGCATGAGCTCGCGGCGTTTCGCGATGCGTATGCGCTGCCTGCCTTTGTGCCGACACGTCCCGATCAAGAGGTACGCGCCTTTCTCGGTATCGACGGTGGATCGACCAGTTCAAAAGCGGTCTTGATCGACGAGACGGGATCGGTACGGTTCAAAGCCTATCAACTCTCCGGCGGCAATCCGATCCAGGATACGATCGATCTGCTGCATCAGATCGACGCTTTTGACCCCGACGGACACTTTCGCATTGCGGGGCTTGGCGTCACAGGATACGCCGCCGATGTCCTCGAAGGCGCCCTGCGTGCCGATGCAAACATCGTCGAGACGATCGCGCACATGAAGAGCGCTCAGGCGATTTTCGGCACCAGTGTCGATGTCATCTGCGATGTGGGTGGACAGGATATCAAAGTGCTCTTTCTCGAAAACGGCATGCTGAAGCACTTTCGCCTCTCCAACCAATGCAGCGCCGGCAACGGCATGCTGCTGCAGTCGATGGCTCAGCAGTTTGGCGTACCGGTCGAGCGGTTTGCCGAGATCGCCTTCGGCGCACACGAAGCTCCCCGCTTCAACTACGGCTGCGCGGTCTTTCTCGATACCGACCGCGTGACGTTTCAAAAAGAGGGCTACTCCAAAGAGGCGCTCTTTGCCGGCATGGCCAAAGTGCTGCCCAAAAACATCTGGGAGTATGTCGTCCAGGCGCCCTCGCTTGCGGCGCTGGGGCGCCATTTTGTCCTGCAGGGCGGCACGCAGTACAATCAGGCCGCCCTCAAAGCCCAGGTGGACTACATCCGCCAGCGCGTCCCCGATGCCCGCATCGATGTGCATCCGCATTGCGGCGAAGCGGGCGCCATCGGTGCTGCACTCGAAGCGCGCGATCGAGTCAACCGCACCGGCAGCAGTACTTTTATCGGTCTGGCCGAAGCGTTGCAGATGCGCTACACCACCCGCACCGACGCAACCACACGGTGTCACTTTTGTCCCAACGACTGCGCCCGCACCTTCATCGATACCCAGACCCCCTCGGGTCAGACGACCCGCTACATCGCCGGCTTTAAGTGCGAAAAAGGAACCGTCGAATCGCGCGATGCTCTTCTAAAGCTGCGTAAAGAGCGCAAAGCCCTGCACGCCCGCACGCCCAATCTCGTCCACGACGAAGCGCACTTTCTCTTCGATACGCACTATACGCTGCCGCCCAAACCAACCGACACAACGCACCTCCAGACCGAAGAGGTTCGCCCCACGCTCGGCGGCTGGGGGCCGACGCTGCGCCGCCGGGTTCGGCATACGTTTCGGCGCAGCTCTGCATCTGCCCGTGCCCGCCGTCGCCGACAGACGGTCGCCATTCCCCGTGCCCTTAATATCTATTCGATCGCACCGTTTTTGCGCACCTATCTCGAAGCACTCGATCTCGATCCGGCGCGCATACTCTTTTCCGACTTCTCCAGTGAGGAGATGTTTCTCGAAGGCTCCAAATACGGCTCGGTCGATGCCTGTTATCCTGCCAAAGTCGCCCAGGCGCATGTCCACCAGCTGCTCTTTGGCAAAAAGTTTCTCCGCAAACAGATCGACGTGGTGTGGTTCCCTGCCGTCGTCACGGTGGACAATTTTCTCCGTCACACCATGGCCAACAAATCATGCCCAATCGTCATCGGTACCCCGCGCGTGATCTACAGCGCTTTTACCAAAGAGCGCGATTTGTTCGATGCTGCGGGAGTGGAATATGTTGACGACTCGGTCAACATGGACGATGTCGGACTCTTGACACGTCAACTTTTTGCGACGTGGGGAGCGCGACTGGAGATCACAGCAGACGAAAACCGCTGGGCGGTCGAACAGGGGCTGGCGGCACTGGCGGATGCACGCGCGACGCTGGCGCAACGCGGCCAGGCGATCCTCGATGCGGCCGAACGCACTGGCGAGGTGGTGCTGCTGCTGATCGGGCGACCCTACCACAGCGATCCGGGTCTCAATCACGAGGTGCTCGATCTGTTTCAGACACTGGGATTCAAGACCCTCTCGATCAATGCCCTGCCCAAAGATCCCATCTGGCTCGAACGCTTTTTTGGTGAGGATCTGCGCAACGGACGCATCGAAGATCTCTTTGATATTCGCGACGTCTGGCCCGAAAACTACTCGACCAACTCCGCCCAAAAGGTCTGGGCCGCCAAGCTCGCCGCCCGCCACCCCAACATCGCCGTGGTGGATCTGAGCAGCTTCAAATGCGGACACGACGCCCCCACCTACGCCATCATCGATCGCATCCTCTCCGCCAGCCGTACCCCCCATCTGATGCTGCACGATCTGGACGCCAACAAACCCGGTGGCTCGATCGCCATCCGAGCCAAAACCTTCGCTTATGCGCTGGAAGCGTATCGCCGAACCTTGAAAGGTAACAAAGATGCCATTACAAACGACAACAGAGAGCGGATATAGAATCCGCCCCTATGTTTATTGTCGGGCAGAAGATGCCCTAACCTGCCCTCTTTGCCTTGCTGCTTTCTACTTTTTACTTTTTACTTTTTACGTATTTCGGAGTGCATCATGACCTCTGCTTGCTCAACCGCCGCCCCCCAGCAGATCTCGAACGATCTGGCCTACCTGCATGCCGCACCTGCGCAGTGGTACGAAACACGCTACGATACGATCGACTACGCGCCGCCTGAAGAGAGCATCGTCCTTTTTGGCGGCCTGACCCCGCTCAAAGATCGTCTGCTGCTGGCCGCTTCGCAATCGATGGGGGGCAATTATGTCGCGCTGCCTACGCCCGATAACGAAGCCTTTTCTCTGGGGAAAACCTACGGCAATCGCGGTCAATGCAACCCCACCTATTTTACCTCAGGCAACCTCATCAAATACCTGCAGGGGCTCGAACGCGACGGACTCAGCCGTGACGAGATCGTGCGCAGGTATGTTTTCGCCACGGCCAGTGGCTGCGGGCCGTGTCGCTTCGGAATGTACGTCACCGAGTACCGCAAGGCACTCGAAGCAGCCGGTTTTGGCGGACTGCGCATCGAGACGTTCGAGCAACAAAAAGGGATCTTCCAGATGGACGAGGCACTGCGCGTCGCTCCCTTTTCGCCTCGCTTTTTTATCCATGCTGCCCAGGCGGTCTCGATTGGCGATATGATCGATATAATGGGATACAAGATGCGCCCCTACGAGGTCGAACCGGGTAGCGTTGACCGCGCCATGGAGCGGGTCGAAGCGATCGTCGCCGATGCACTCAGACATAAGCGGGGGCTCATCGGTGCCCTGTGGCGTGCACGCCGCATCTTCAAGCAGGTTGCACTCGACCGATCCGTGCGCAAACCGCGCGTCATGGTGATGGGGGAGTTCTGGGCGGCCATGACCGAAGGGGACGGCAACTACCACCTCCACCGCTTTCTCGAATCCGAAGGCGCCGAGGTGATCCCCCAGCCGCTTATCAACCGCTTTTTGCTCAGCCTCTGGGAGGCCAAACACGATCACGACAAACACGCCGCCGATCCCGATCCCGATCGCCCTGCGATCGATCTCGCACCGATCAAGGAGCGTCTCTTTGTCGAAGGAGGCAAATGGGTGGTCAAAGGGATCTTTGCGCTCTACGCACGCATCCTGGGTTTGCGCGACTATCGGCTGCCCAGCATGGAGAAGTACTACGCACTCGCTCGCGACTACTACCCGGTCGATTCCGATGGCGGCGAAGGACATCTTGAGGTTGCGCACCTCATCGAAGCGGTCGAAGAGGATCTGGCCGATCTGGTCATCTCGATCAAGCCGTTTGGGTGCATGCCCTCATCGGGGGTCTCCGACGGCATCCAGTCGCTCATCACCGCCCACTACCCTCAGGCCAATTTTCTCAGCATCGAAACCTCGGGCGAAGGAGAAGCGAACTTCTACAGCCGCGTACAGATGGCACTCTTTAAAGCCAAAGAGAAAATCCGAAAGCAACAAAACGAACAATCACACACATAGGCAGCGATACGCATATATCAACACAGCACATCCGTGCTACAATACTGTTTTCGATTGAAAGGCTGAGCATGTTCGCATCGTTTTCTCAGGGTTTTCTGTTTGGTCTCGGTGCTGCCGTACCGCTGGGGCCGATCAATGTCCTCATCATGAGCACCGCCCTGCGCAGCTATCCCGCGGCAGTGGCGTTTGGTGCCGGAGCCATGAGTGCTGACGCAACTTACCTGGTTTTGTTGCTGTTTGGATTGTTAAGTCTGCTGGATCATCCAACGATCATGACAGTGATGGGGATCGCCGGGGCGGGATTTTTGCTCTACATGAGTTACGGGATCTGGTCGCACCGCCACGATCCGGTACATCTGCAGACGATCGAAGCAACCCCGCCGGTATGGGCCAACTATCTCAAAGGCTACGCCCTGACCCTTCTCAACCCCTACACCGTCGTCTTTTGGCTGAGCGTCTCGACCTACATCCAGACCGCACATCTGCAACCGCTCTGGACGATTTTGGGGCTCTTCGGCGGTATCGCGCTGTGGATTACGCTCATGCCACTGCTGATCCACCGCACCAAGCACCTCTTTTCCCAAAAGACCGTCACGATCATCTCGGTCGTCTCGGCCGCAGTGATCGCCTTTTTCGGTCTGGCGATGGCGGTACGAATCGTACGGGAGTTTTTCTAACACACAGATACAGATAAGGAAAAGAGATCAAAAAAGTCCTTGCTTTGATCGAGGAGAATCAGATAGTGTTACAAGGAGCATGGGATGAACACTTCAACGCCTAAGCCAACACGCATTACCAAACTGGATTTTGCCGATCGCATTTATGTCCATCTCAACTCGGGAGATGTGCTGGCATTGCCCTACACATATACCGAACGTCTTAACCAAGCTCAACCCGAAGCACTTACCGATTATCGCTTGATCGCCGACGGTATCGGAGTGCATTTTGAGCAGATTGACGAAGACATTTCGCTCAAAGGAATTTTGCACTACAAAGCAACCCACGAATTGATGGCTTCCTAAAGAGTACCTCTGCTTATTCAACAATCTTGCTAACGGGCAATTCCAC
>CAZWMZ010000163.1:0-2557 GCA_964634965.1 uncultured Nitratifractor sp.
TTTTTCAACATGTTTACCGCCATGCTGAACCTGCTGGGCTTTCTGGGAGACGACTAGCCCTCATCTGCGCTTCATAAACCTTTGGGTATAATCGCCCCAAATCTACCGTCGGCCCCAACGCGCCGACGCTTTCGAGGACTCCGATGACATCGACATTGATGATAATCCAGATCGTACTGGCCATTGCTATTACCATCACCATCCTGCTCCAAAAAAGCTCCAGCATTGGACTGGGTGCTTACAGTGGCAGCAACGAATCGCTTTTTGGAGCCAAAGGCCCAATGGGCTTTTTGGCCAAACTGACGTTTGGACTCGGGTTGCTGTTTATCCTGAACACGCTGGCACTGGGCTATCTCTACAATCAAGCCAACACCCGCTCGGTCACCGACACCATACAGACCCAGAAGCCCGCCTCCCAGCCCGACAAACCACAGATACCGGCAAGTCCGGAAACCCCGGCACCGACAGCACCCGCTGCTCCCTCTGCGCCCGCCTCAAAGTAGCCCTCCCCTCTTTCGTGGCGGTCGTCGCGCCCCTCAAAGCCAAAACAGTGTAAAATACCTTCAAATTCGCAAGAAGGATCCGCATGCTCAACGCAATCTATGATTACGCCAACGAACACATGGACAAGAGTCTTGAGGCGCTCAAACGGGATTTTGCGACGTTGCGCACCGGCAAGGTGAGCACCGCAATCGTCGACAACATCAAAATCGACTACTACGGAACACCCACGCCGCTCAACCAGGTCGGCAGTGTCATCGCCACCGATGCCACCACCATCGCCATCACTCCCTGGGAAAAATCACTGCTCGGCGCGATCGAAAAAGCGATCCAGGAGGCCAATGTTGGCGTCAACCCCAACAACGATGGTGACTTTATCAAGCTCTTTTTCCCACCCATGACCAGCGAACAGCGCCAGGAGATCGTCAAACAGGCCAAAGCAATGGCCGAAAAGGCCAAAGTCGCGATCCGCAACGTCCGCAAAGAGGCCAACGACAAGATCAAAAAGCTCGAAAAAGAGAAAGAGGTGAGCGAGGACGAAGGCAAACGCGCACACGACGAAGTGCAAAAGATCACCGACAAGCACGTGGCCAGGGTCGAGGAGCTCCTCGCCGCCAAAGAAGCCGATATCCTCAAAGTCTGAGCCGTGAACGTCGAACAGATCTACAAAGATGCCGGCGCCCTGCTCGAAGGGCATTTCGTCCTCTCCAGCGGCAACCACTCCAATCGTTATCTCCAGAGTGCCAAAGTACTCGAAGACCCCCAGCGCGCCCAAATGCTCGCCGAAGAGCTGGCAGAACAGATCCGCTCCAGCGGCCTGCCCGTCGATACCGTCTGCGCTCCCGCACTCGGCGGTGTGCTGGCCGGATACGAGCTGGCGCGCGCGCTGGGTGTGCGCTCGATCTTTGTCGAGCGCAAAGGAGGCACGATGGAGCTGCGCCGCGGATTTGAGGTACGCTCAGGCGAACGGATCGTCGTCTGCGAAGATATCATTACCACCGGTGGCTCAGCTATGGAGGCAGCCGAAGTTTTGGCCGAACTGGGTGCGGATGTAATCGCATTTGCCGCGTTAGCCAATCGCGGCTTTTGTCAACGCCAAGGTACCATCACCGATGCCAAACCCGAATGCAAGCTGCCGCGCGAAGTGCCGCTGTTTGCGCTGGCTGATTTCGAGTTTGCGATGTACGCACCGGATACATGCCCCCTCTGTGCCGAGGGCTCCAAAGCAATCAAGCCCGGCAGCCGCGGCAACTGATCGCCCTCTCCCAAATCCCGAAAACGCACGCTTTGGACACCTGCCAAGCGCACAGTGAGGGAGTGCCTCAAACGTACAGTCCGTACCCATGCAGGTGTAGCGATGGTTTGGCACAAAGCCCCTGGGCGCGATGATGATGCGCAATCCAAATCGCTGTTGTGGGGGATCTGGACTGGGCTATCCTCTGGAGGCCTTGACCTGCACAACCCCCTGATCGGTACGCAACAGGAGCCTCACCCCGGCCCCATCGTCTGAACAAGCAAGATACTCTCCCGTAATGTACGCAACAGGAGCCTTGTCGGACTGGAGCGTACGGTCGGCGACGATGCACCCCTGCTCCAACCACACGATGCGATCGGCTATCTGCGCGATCTCCCGCTGGGCCCGGCTACCGCGACGAAGCTCCCCACCTCGATCTGCAAATCGACATCGAGGGTCATCGCACCGTCGGTGCCGTGGAGCGGTTTGGTGATGGCGAGGGTTAGCATGGCAGATCCTTTGGTCACAATGTATTACAAACGATTGAATCAGTATCCTGTTTTTGGTATATTATCATAATCTTTCAATGAGGAGATTGCAATGAGATATTTTTTATTGATCGCAACGCTTATGGCCTTTTCATCTGCACGAGTCAATTATGTCTCCGCAGGTAGTGCGCATCGGCATGTTGGAAGTGTAGCCACCGTTCAAGGAACCCTCTTTGGCGTATACCAATCCAGAAAAGGCAATGTGTTTCTCAATCTTGACGGCTCATACCCTAACCAAAAATTTTCTGCAGTGATTTTCAACGACTACACCTAT
>CAZWMZ010000164.1:0-6801 GCA_964634965.1 uncultured Nitratifractor sp.
TCGAATCCACTCAGACCCGTCTCGAGCGACTGGAGTGCCTTTTGGATCGACTCCTTAAAGGTGCGTCCAATCGCCATCGCCTCACCAACGCTCTTCATCGACGTGGTCAGGGTCGAGTCGGCGGTGGGGAATTTTTCAAAGGTAAAGCGGGGTAGCTTGGTGACGATGTAGTCGATCACCGGCTCAAAACTTGCCGGTGTGCCGGTGATGTCGTTGGTGATCTCATCGAGGGTGAAACCTACCGCCAGCATCGTGGCGACCTTGGCAATGGGGTAACCGGTCGCCTTGGACGCCAGAGCCGATGAGCGTGAAACGCGCGGATTCATCTCGATGACGATCATGCGACCGGTTTCGGGATGGATCGCAAACTGCACGTTGCTTCCGCCGGTATCAACGCCGATTTCGCGCAGGATCGCAAAACTCGCATCGCGCATATGCTGGTACTCTTTATCCGTCAGAGTCAACGCCGGAGCGATGGTGACCGAGTCGCCGGTGTGCACGCCCATCGGATCGAGGTTTTCGATCGAGCAGACGATGATGCAGTTGTCTTCGCGGTCGCGAATCACCTCCATCTCATACTCTTTCCACCCCAGAAGGGACTCCTCGATCAGAATTTCACTGATGGGGCTGGCCTCGAGACCGCCCTGGACGATCGCCTTGTATTCGTCCAGATTGTAGGCCACACCCGATCCGCCGCCGGCAAGCGTATAGGAGGCACGCACAATGAGCGGAAAACCGATCGCCTCAGCCGCTTCGAGCGCCTCCTCCATCGAGTAGGCGTAGCGCGAGACGGGCAGATCCATGCCAATCGCGATCATCGCCTCTTTGAACGCCTGGCGATCTTCGCCCTTTTTGATCGCAGCCGGATCGGCTCCAAGAAATTCGATCCCCTTGAGCATGCCTTTTTCGTGCATGCTCATCGCAACGTTAAGGGCGGTCTGTCCTCCCATCGTCGGCAAGATCGCGTCGACTTTTTCTTTGGCGATGATCTGCTCGATCACCTCCTCGGTGATCGGTTCGATGTAGGTACGATCGGCAAATTCGGGGTCGGTCATAATCGTTGCGGGATTGGAGTTGATCAGCACAACACGGTAGCCAAGCTCTTTGAGCGTTTTGGCTGCCTGGGTACCAGAGTAGTCAAACTCGCACGCCTGGCCGATAACAATCGGGCCGGAGCCGATGAGGAGTATGGTGTGGATATCGCTGCGTTTTGGCATGATTGGGGTGTCCCTGTTTTTAGTGGATTATTATACCCGAAGAGAGGTTAGAGGTGCCCTATGAACGCGATGCTCTGTTTCCTGAACAGGGTTCGTTGAATGTCCGTCGTGCTTGCAGTCTGGAGGGTTGGCTCTTATGCGGGCAGGGTTCGTCGATGGGTAGCATCGAGCATTGCGGTGGCGTGTGCGCATTGGGAGCAAAGGTGCTGCCGCGTGGTGTGTGCCACGCGGCGTTGACTATAATCCACGTCCGTTGAGGATATCCATGGGCGAGAGGCGCTTGCGGGGCGGCTCTTTGGTCGCAGGAGGTTCGGTCGGTTTGTTGGTCGTATCGGATGCCGACGGTTTTTGTGCGGATTGGGCATCGGGTTTGGGGGTGGTTTTTTCCTTTTTCTTGAGGGGACGATGTTTGAGTACGACTGGTGGCTTGGGTGCTTTTTTGACGGTCTCTTTCTCTTTGGGGATCTCAAAGAGTGAGGGATCAATCTCGTCGTCAGTGGTTTGGATCGTTTCAGGGATCGAGCGAATAGTATCTGCAGATTGATTGTTCTCCGGCGCACGATGCGTATCAAAATGGGTTGTGTTACGATCGTAGTGCTTGACCAGATAGGGATTGGGCTCGGTGACGAGAAAAAAGTATTCCGGATGGAGGGTATCGCTGTAGGTTTCGACGTAGGCGGTCTTGTAGCTGTCTTCGATTTTGACCTCTTTGACGCGCCCCACCGGAACTTTGGCAAAAAAGATGCCATCCAGGCCGCTGGTTTCGACCGTATCTCCAACATCGATCTTGGACCATTTGGGGATAAAGCGGATCACCATGGTGTTTTTGTCCAGCCCCTCTGCGATGCCGGGTGAACGGCTGGTGCCGATAAAGACACCAAAGCGACAACGGGGACTGGAGGTTAGATATCCAAACAGGTGATCGCCCCGCAGGGCCGCCGTACCACCGACGACATCGTTTTGGATCAACCCATAGATGCGCTTGGAATCGAGGGCTGTATTTTTGGGGCGAGTCAGCTGTACCTCATCAAAGCTGTTGAGGCGTGTGTAGGAGACAGCCGAGACCACCTCGATGCTGCGGTAAGGGAGTTTTTCGAGGGAGGGCATGGCGTCATACAGGGCAGAGACCTGCTGAAGGTAATGGGTCTGATCGAGCAGGTACTGGCGAAGGACTTTGTTTTCACGGGTGAGTTTTTTGATGGTCTCTTTCTGGAAAATATAGGTCTCGCCTCGATCGCGTATGGCGCGCATGAGACGATGGTGCTGCTGTTTGATCACCGTAACGCCATCGAGAATGGCATCCTGAACCGTATGATTGTTGCGAGCCAGCAGCACAAACAGCAGTACCAGCAAGAGCAGAAAAAAGACGATTCGCGAACGCATTCAGTTGTTATTCTTCAAAACTGGTCTGCTGGAGCAGATCAAGCTCTTCGAGCGCTTTTCCGGTTCCTTTTGCTACGGCGAGCAGGGGATCTTCGGCGACATAGACCGGCAATTTCACAAAATCGGAAAGGTATTTGTCCAGTCCCCGGATCAAGGCACCGCCACCGGTGAGTACGATGCCGTTTTTGACGATGTCGCCTGCCAGATCGGGCGGGGTCTCTTCGAGGACGCTTTTGAGCGCTTCGGCGATCTGGCGCAGCGGATCACTCAACGCCTCGCGAATGTGCTCGCTGGTGATGGCGATGGAGGTGAGGATTCCCTCGACCTGGTCGCGTCCACGCACCTGTGTGGTGAGCTCCTGATCGAGCTTGTAGGCGGTGCCGATCTTGATCTTGAGCTCTTCGGCAACCCGATCTCCAATGAGGAGGTTGAATTTTTTCTTGACATAATCGGCGATGGCCAGATCGAGCTTGTCGCCGGCGACTCGAATCGACTTGCTCAACACCAGGCCTCCCAGCGAAATGACGCCGATCTCGGTCGTGCCGCCTCCGATATCAACGACAAGGTTGCCGTTGGGATCGCGTACGGGCAATCCTGCTCCAATGGCGGCTGCCATCGGCTCTTCGATCAGATAGACCGATCGTGCGCCGGCGTTGATGGCCGACTCTTTGACCGCTTTGCGCTCGACCTGTGTCAGTCCATACGGAACACAAATGACGATGCGCGGAGCGGAGAACATCTTACGGCCGTGGACTTTGTTGATGAAATGTTCGATCATCAATTCGGTGATATGAAAATCGGCAATGACGCCATCTTTCATGGGGCGGATTGCTTTGATATTGCCCGGGGTTTTGCCGACCATCTCTTTGGCTTCGTGGCCGACAGCCAGGACGCGTTCTTGACCATGCTTGTTGACCTGGATGGCGACAACAGAGGGTTCGTTGATGCTGACACCCTGGCCTTTGACCAGTACCAGAATGTTGGCCGTCCCCAGATCGATGGCCAGGTCTTTCGAAAACGTTCCGAATACTTTTTTGAAAATACCCATGTTCGGTGTTCCTTCTTTGGATTTATGCGCTTTTTTTGTTTTTCAGATAGAGCGGTTCGGTGTGGTTCTCGATCACCTCAGGTGTAATGACCACTTCGTATCCAGAGAGGTCGGGCAGCTGATACATGATATCGAGCAGCGCCTCCTCCAGGATGGTACGTAATCCACGTGCACCGGTCTTGCGATCGATCGCTTTGCGTGCAATGGTCCGGAGCGTTTCGGGCTCAAAGGTCAAGACGACCTCGTCAAGCGCAAAGAGCTTTTGGTACTGTTTGATCAGTGCGTTTTTGGGCTCAGTGAGAATGCGCACCATGTCCTCTACGCTGATCTTCTCCAGCGTAGCTGTGATGTGAAGCCGACCAATCAGTTCGGGGATCAGGCCGTAGCTCACCAGATCGTCCGGTTCGACCTGATGGAGAAGCTCCTCCTCTTCACTCTTGCTTCGTTTGGTCTGGCCAAACCCGAGTGTGTTGCCACCGACACGACGCTTGATGATGTCATTGAGCCCGTCGAATGCTCCTCCACAGATGAAGAGGATGTTGGTCGTATCGATCTGGACGAAGTCCTGATTGGGGTGCTTGCGCCCTCCTTTGGGCGTGATGTTGACGATCGAGCCCTCGATGATCTTCAGGAGTGCCTGTTGAACCCCCTCGCCGGAGACATCACGGGTGATGGAGCGGTTCTCGCCCATGCGGGCGATCTTGTCCACCTCATCGATAAAGACGATCCCCCGTTGGGCCCGCTCGACATCCCCTTCGGCTGCCTGAAGCAACTTGGTCAGAATGTTCTCAACGTCTTCACCCACGTAACCCGCCTCGGTCAGGTTGGTCGCATCGGTAATCGCAATGGGTACATCAAGAAAGCGTGCGATGGTCTGCGCCAGCAGGGTTTTGCCGCTGCCGGTGGGGCCGATAAGCAGAATGTTGGATTTGGAGATCTCGGTCTCATCTTCGGTCTTCTGTTTCAGGATCCGCTTGTAGTGATTGTAGACCGCGACCGAGAGGGTCTTTTTGGCTCGATCCTGACCGATAACATACTCGTCGAGGTGCGCTTTGAGCTCTTTGGGAGTGAGTGTCTGGATGTCAAAGTCACCCGATGTTGTCGTCTCGTGATCCCCAAAGAGGATTTTGTGGGCAGAGATGACACAATTGGCGCACATGTAGGCATTGTTGCCCGCGATGAAAGGGTTCTCTTCGCTCTCGGGGCTGTCGCAGAAGCTGCAGACTTTTCTCATGCGGTCTCCTTGTCGGCAACCATGGCTTTGAGTTCGGCTTCGGCGACCAGATCGTTCTCCACATAAGCTTTGGCTGCAAACTGCCAGACGTGGCCGCGTTTGCGGGTTACGTTTATGCGATATTCGAGTCGGTCTCCCGGCGTGACGGGAACGCGAAATTTTGCTTTGTCGATGCTCATAAAATAGACGATCTTGCCACGCATATCGATCTGCTCGCTTGCGTGACTCTCAAACGCAAGAATGCCCCCGGCCTGCGCCATCCCCTCGATGATATAGACGCCTGGATAGATTGGCTGATCGGGGAAGTGACCCTCAAATACCGGCTCAGAGGCGGTGATATTTTTGTAGGCAATAATGGAATCATTTACAGTCAGTTCGGTCACGTGATCGACCAGCAGGATTGGGAAACGGTGAGGGAGGATCTTTTTGATGGCGTTAATGTCGTATTGCACGCGGACTCCTTTGGCATTCTTTTTCGAAGTTGTGTTTTTAAGTCCATAATTCTACCCAAAAGAAGTAAATGCTGGGTGAACAGCCCGGAAGTAAAAAATAAAAATCAATACAGAAGACGTTCGCGAGTGTCGGACCAGGTGTGTGCGACAAGCTCGAGTTCGATTTTGCCTTCGGGGAGGGTTTCGACGACAAGGAGAGCGCTTAGATCGTATGGAGAGGAGACAACGGCGCGGCGCACGTCGAGTTCGGTCGCAAACGTGGGCGGATTGAATATAAGCTCAAGAAGCGTTGCGTAATGGGTGTTGGCCAGACGATTGTAGTGTTCACGGGTGATGCATCGCACCTCGTCGCGACCAAGAGAGCCTGTTCCGTCGACAAGCGGCTCGATTTTGCCGCGTGTGAAGCTCTTTTTCAGGGTCGAGTAGGGGAGGATATGGGTGGGGGTTTCTTGTTTTTGGACGCGCAGGGAGGCCGATTCGAGGCGCCAGTTGAGAAAACGCTCCTTGACGATGGTGTAGGGTCGATCCGCTTCTTCGAGTGCGATACGCTCTTCGTAGAGCGCGATCCTCTCTTCGATCGATCCGGGCTGTACCTGACCCGAAACAGGCGCAAAAAGTTCACTGGCAAGACGCTCCTGATGCGTGCGCTGCTGCTTCAGGGCAAACAGGCATCCGCAGTAGTTTTGACGATAGAGCTTGTCTTGTTTGGCCAGACGGTTTTGCTCTTGGGTGCCGGAGGCTTTGCGGTAATCGGGAGCGATGAATGTGATCCCGTAGCGTGCCGCGATCGCTTCACCCGAACGCCGAAGCTGCTCAAGTGACTTTTTGGGCGAAGTGAGGAGAGTGGATGTAAAACGCGTATGACCCAGCTCGGCTGCTTTTTGGGCGCTTGCTTCGAATCGATGGTCAAAACAGACGCTGCAGCGCGCCCCTTTTTCGGGCTCGTGCTCCAGTCCGCGCACCGCGTCGAGCCATCCGGCCATGTCGTATTCGCCTTCGATCAGCTCGATACCCAGCATGTTGCAACTGCGGCGCACTTCGAGGAGACGGAGATAGTACTCGCTGTAGGGGTGGATATTGGGATCGTAAAAAAAACCGACCAGTGTTTCATCGGGATAGTCATCGCGAAGTTTTCGGAGAAAATAGTGGCTGTCAACGGCACAACAGATGTGGACGAGCATGTTTTTCTCCTCTTTTATTCACGCACCAATGCAATAGGGTCAGACCCGCAAACGATGCATCGCTTTGCGACAAATTCTTTGAGGTCAGACCTCGGTAAGGGCGCCTGCGAGGGGAGCCCCTGCGTATCACGAATATGCGAATACGCCCATACACGAATCGACCGATCACCCCATCTTCAACCCCACCACAAACCCCGCTACTGCGCTGGCGCCTCCGGCGATCTTGAGCGAAGAGAGGCGCTCCTGAAGCCAGAGGGCGAAGTATTTGAAGCCTTCGGTGCCCCAG
>CAZWMZ010000165.1:0-2063 GCA_964634965.1 uncultured Nitratifractor sp.
GCGGTCTATGTTCCCGCCGACGACTTGACCGACCCGGCACCAGCATCGGTCTTCGCCCACCTCGATGCGACGACGGTTCTTAATCGCGCCATCGCCGAAAAAGGGATCTATCCCGCTGTCGATCCGCTCGACTCGACCTCGCGCATGCTCGATCCGCAGATCATTGGTGAGGAGCACTACGAAGTCGCACGCGGTGTCCAGGCGATCCTGCAGAAGTACAAAGATCTGCAGGATATCATCGCCATTCTCGGTATGGATGAACTGAGCGAAGATGATAAATTGGTCGTTGAGCGTGCCCGTAAGGTTGAGAAGTTCCTCTCGCAGCCGTTCCACGTCGCCGAAGTCTTTACCGGCAGCCCGGGTGTCTATGTTACTCTCGATGAGACCATCAAGGGCTTCAAAGGCCTCCTCAATGGCGAATACGATGATCTGCCCGAAGCAGCCTTCTATATGGTTGGCAACATGGAAGAGGCCGTGGCAAAAGCAGAAAAAATGAAAGAGAAGGCTTCTTAAGTCCAAAAAAGGGATCGCATGAATACTATGAAGCTAGAGATCGTTACCCCGCTGGGTCTGGTATACGATGCCGACATTGCACAGGTAACGTTGCCCGGCAAAGAGGGTGAATTTGGCGTTTTGCCTCAGCATGCCTCGCTGGTGTCGTTGCTCGATGCTGGCGTGATCACGATCGAAACGGCTGGCAAAAAAGAGATCAACGTTGCCATCAACAGTGGCTACGTCAAGGTCGATGAGAACAAAGTCGTCTGCATTGTCGATGGAGCCGTGACACTGAGCGATGAAGATGGTGAGCTCTCCGCACGACTTGAGGAGGCCAGGGAGTTGCTGCAAAAAGCGGAAGCTTCCAGCACCGCCATCGCTACGGCCGTCGGCAAGGTTGAATCGATCAGCAAAACACGGTAGGTCCGTTTGTTTAACGCACTGGCCCATTACCTCTCCCAAAGCAGCGCGATCACCTTGATGGTGATCGGCGTGCTTTCACTCTACTTTATCTTCACATTGTGGATTTTCCTCTACCGCAACCAGTTGTTGAGCAAACGATTGCGCATCGAAACCGATGCATTGACCCGAATGTATATGGGGCGCGTGGATGGCGCAGCCAAACATTCAGTACTGCACAGTTACATTGCCCGGGTCGATGCACTCAGCCCCGCTATCCTCAAAGCTGCCATCAGCGATACGATTCGTGTCGCTACGCGCGGGTTGACTTTCTTGTCTATCGCATCGTCCACGGCGCCGTTTATTGGCCTGTTTGGTACCGTGATTGGCATTCTTGAAACCTTTGCGCGTCTGGGACTGCAAAAGAGCGCTTCGCTGACGGTGGTAGCGCCTGCGATCAGTGAAGCGCTGATCGCGACAGCTGTCGGGATCTTCGTGGCGATCTTTGCCTACACATTTCACCTCCTGCTCAAACGCAAAGCGTACGAACTCAGCTCGGTACTGGAATCGCAGGCCGATGTTATGCTGGCCCAAAATGAAGGAGACGATCGTGTTCGCATGGGATGATGAACCCGATCTAAACATTACACCACTGGTAGATGTCATGCTGGTGCTCATGGCGATCCTGATGATCACAGCTCCAACGATCAACTATCAGGAACAGATCGATCTGCCGCAGGGAACCCGATCGAAACCGGCGACAAAACAGGTCACACTCACCATCGAAATCGACCAGCACAAAAATGTCTATTTTCAGGGAGAGAAATACACACTGGCTCAATTCCCCGATACCTTTATGCTCAAGGCACGCCGATTTGATCCGCAGAGCAATGTCTTTATCCGTGCAGACAAACGGCTCGATTATGGTAGCGTGATGCAGTTGCTTCGCAGCGTCAAGTCGGTTGGTTTTGTCAAGGCGTCGTTGATCACCGAATGATGAGATGGCACCCCAAATATACCAACGGCATATGGGCGGTGGCACTCTATCTCCTGGTTGTTGTTGGGATCTTCTACTATTTTGGATACCGAGAGCATCGTCCTTCTGTACGATACGTTGCGCACGATACGGGGGCTATCGCCGTGACACTTCGCTCTCTGGGGCAGCAGAG
>CAZWMZ010000166.1:0-3171 GCA_964634965.1 uncultured Nitratifractor sp.
CCGGATCCGATATCGTTCTGGAGACGATACGCCACCTCGGTCAACATCCGATCGCCGGTGGCATGGCCATAGGTATCATTCAGACGCTTAAAATCATCCAGATCGATAAACAGCAGTGCGCTCAACTTCTCGCGTTCCGAAGAGAGCAGGATGCTCTGGATCTCCTCAAGCATCGCTTTGCGATTGGGCAATCCAGTCAAAAAGTCGTGCGACGCCTGATAGCGTGCCTCCTCTTCGGCATGTTTGAGGTCGCTGATATCCAGGAAATGGTAGATGTAGTGGTTCTCTCGTCCTCTTTTTCCGTGAATGCGCGTCACCGAAAGTCGCGTATAAAAATCCTCGCCCTCCTTGTTGCGACTGACGATCTCGCCGTGCCAGTATCCTTCTCGTGCCAGTGCTCTGCGCATCTGCATAAACAGATCCGGTGGTGTGCGATCGGAGCGCAGCAGATTGATGTTTTGGCCCAGGATCTCATCCTGGGTGTATCCGGTGATATCGGTAAAGGCTTGATTGGTCTTGAGCGCACGATCGTGCGCATCGGTGATCACCATCGCCTCCTCGGCCTCAAACGCATAGGAGGCGATCTCAAGGTTGTCGACCAACTCCTCCTCGATCTTGAGCAGATGGCGCAGCATCATGATCAGCACGAACAGCACCCACACCAGCAAAATCAGCAGCAGCAAAAATGCATACATCTCCTGCCGGACCGATTGATAATCCCGTTCGATGTACTGCTCGTGCTGTTGCGAAATCCGCGCGGAGAGGTGGTCGTAGTTGTCGATGCGTCTGTTGCTGTCGCGCAACCAGGCCGGTGCATCATCGCGGGTAAGCTGATAGCGAAAAAAGGCGCTGCGCCATTTGCGTACTCTCTCTTCGTCCTCTTCGCTGATCATCGATCGAAAAAACCGCTCCTCCTCAGGAGAGAGGTTTTCTCGAAACCGCTTGATCTTGTTGTTTTGCGAAACGATCAGTTGGCGGATTTTGCTGATCTCACGCAGATAATAGCGCTGGCCTGTCAGCAGATGATAGATGCGGATCTTCTCCAGGTCCGCGGCCTCTTCGATCCGTTCCAGCCGATAGACATCCATACCGAATGTGTATTTATCGCGTGTCAGCCACATCAGTCCATAAAAGAGTTTGACCAGCTCATCGTTGACCGATGTATAATATTCGACGATCTGGTCAAAGTCAATTTTCTGCGCAATCACCTCGCTGCGTATTGTCTGGAGCTGATTGAGGTAGCGTCTGAGGTGCTTGAGGTGGGGTAGGTTGTAGTAGCGAAGCTTGTTTTCCAGATCCTGTTTTGGAAAGCTTTTGAGGCGACGGTATTCATTGAACTCTTTCAACCGCTGATCGGTTCGATCGTACTGAGCCAGCACCTGTGAAAAAGCAGGACTGTGCGAAGCGTCGGAGAGAAAACCAACGCTCATTTCACGCTCAAGTTGAATGTCATGCATCAACTCATCGACCACCTCTGCGATGCGCACCGAAAGCAATTGAGTGGCATAGTCGCGCGAAGCTTCAAACTTGATATAGACAAAATAGAGTGCCATCGCGATCAATGCCGTTGCCAACACGATAAACATTCCATAGATTTTGATTTTAAAAGACTCTAAGTTCATTGCAATCCACCGGCATGCATTTTAAGCTGTTTTTCAATTATACCCTGTTTTGAGAGAGATTTCCTTACCCCGGTTCAAACTCCCTGCATGCAGGCGCATCGAGATCGATTGGATGGTGACGACTATGCTGTCGTATGCAGTCGCCGCACCCACCTCCAGAAGAGCCGATCGGGCTGCACCGATGCAGGAATGCTCGCACCTGAGACGATCCGTTTGGCCAGCCACTGCGCCATCTGCGGTGCAAAAAGAAACCCCCTGCCCCCCAGACCGTTAAGCACATACACCCCTTCGAGATAGCGTAGAGGCGGTTTGGCGCCGCGGGTGATCGCAGGAAAGCGTGCGAGCAGATACGGCACATCGATCACCTCACCAACGACAGGAAAAAAATCACGACTGCCTGAGCGCATCCCGCAAAAGGTCTCCTGCAATACCCAGTCGGAACTGTCGACCAGCTCCGATGCCTCGGCAAACAACCCCGATAGCGGCTGTCCGTCGCACACCATGCACGGATGGGGATGCTTAACGTGCGTTGCACCGATCTTGACGATGCCTCGGCGAGTCGAAGAGACCGAGAGGCGCTTGTGCAGACTCACACGCAGATGCGCAGCAGTACGATAATCCCCACGCGATCCCCACAGCCCTTTGATCCCCATGTAGCGCATATCGAACAGATCGTTCTGATACCCCGTAGCCAAAACCACTTTCTCGGCAAAACAGGATGCACGTTCTACGGCACCCTTTTTGCGTCCATTTTTCGCCGCGACAATTCGCCACACCGTCTCAACGCTCAACGCTAAACACTCAACGCTCTCGACCTCCATTTGGACAAAGTCAATCCCCTCGGCCAGCGCACGGCATACCGCGGGTGCATCGCAATCACCCGCTTCGGGAAAGTAGAAGCCACCGTGGGCATCGGTGATACCGTATCGGGCGAGATCCTCGGCGCTCCACCGCTCATACACGGGATAGTTGTGCGGTTCGTAGAGAGCAAAACGCTCGGCATCGTCGCTGTTTTTGGGGATGCGCACCACACCGGTCGCCGTAAAATGCTCTGGGGTGTGGGCACGGTAGAAGCGGTGAGCATACGCAAAGGCTTCGTTGGTCAGCTGCTGAAGCGGGCCACCTTTGCCGATCTTTGGGGAGACAAAAGCGCCGGCGGCTCCACTCCCTCCGCTGGCCGGTACGCTGCTGCGATCGATGAGCACCACCCGCATGCCACGCTCACGCAACGCAAACGCCGCACTCACCCCCGCGATCCCGGCACCGATTACGGCAACTTCGTAACGATCAGAGGTATTGCCAGGCATATTTTTCGAGCGCCTCATCGATAAAGGCCTGGCGCGGTGCATCGGGCTCCCATACCGCATGCAGCAACTGTTTGGCTTCGGCAATGGGCAAGGATCGTTCGATGATGTTAAACACATACATCAAGGTCGCGACGCGACGGTTTTGGGTGCAGTGAAGCCAGATCTTGCGGTCGTACCATGTGCGCAACGCATCGCGGAGCATCTCATACCCCTCCAGACTTAACGCTTGCGAACGCATTGGA
>CAZWMZ010000167.1:0-2545 GCA_964634965.1 uncultured Nitratifractor sp.
GTGCATGGAGGATGCGATTTTGTTTAAGGGCATGTTCGATCCGGTCATCGACGAAGATCGGTGCAACGGATGTGGATTTTGTCTCGGACGATGTCCGACGCACGCGATCGACTACCGTGTGCTTCCCTGGCCGGAATCCGATCTGGAAACAGCCGAATCCGATCCACCATTATAAGGCGACTGCGCCAAGCCCGTAAGCATTGGTTTACCGTTGTGTGTCATAATCCCATCTCAACCCTTTCAAAGGAACCCAAGTGACTACAGAAGCATTGCAGAAGCGCTACCCCAACCTGTTTGAACGTCTGGCCGACAAAGATCTGCTCATGCGCCATTTGGTCGTCGTGGATGAAAACGACGAAGATATACTGGATGATGATATCAATGACGATCTGTACGACCCGAGCGTCTACTCGCATGTGGTCTACCTTCATGCGCCGGTCGTACAGGCTGCATACTCTTCTTTGGGCTCTGTTCATGAGCGCATTCGGAATGATGAGGCCTTTGAAGATCTGTTTGTCTCTGAGCAGGATCTTTGGGGTGTGGTGACCGGACTGGATGAAGAGACGATTGCTTTGCGTATCCTTGATGCGATCGAAGCCGTCCTGTCAGAGCATGAAACGAACGATACCGAAGCAAAAGGATAGATGATGAAACGACTTCTTCTCGTACTTGTGTTTTTGGCAACCAATGTTGGAGTACAGGCCGGTGCACCGACGATCAAGCCAACACGGTCGATACGGATCGATGGCAACGCCAAAGATATCGTCGTTCATGCGCCCAACATCTATATCGGCACCAGTCGAGGCAAGCTGCAGGTGTACAACCTCAAGAGCAACACCTTTGTCAAAGAGATCACGCTGCCCAAAATCAAAGATTTTATGGGAGACATGATCGATGCGGCTGCTGCAAGCATCGACTACATGGATGGTCGCTATCTTCTGCTCAGTGACAGCGGCGAGAAGGGGTACAGTGATCTGTGGATTCACGAGAACAACGTCACGAAGAAAATTTTATCGGCCAAAGACAAAAAAACCCTCGTCAAGGCTCGCTTCATTGACAAAGATCATGTCCTGCTTGGCACGCTGGGAAACGAAGCGGTTTTGATGGAACTTTCGACCAAAAAAGAGCTCTATCGTAAGCAGTTGAGCGAATCGAAATTTTCTGATTTTGCACTCAACGCCGATCGCACCCGCGCAGCATACGGATGCGAAAGCGGAGAGATCACCGTACTTGAAACCCGCACTGGCACCATCCTCAAGCGTCTCAATACGCTCAACAAAGACAACGTCTATAAAGTCGATCTGGAAAACGGGATCGTTTCGGGCGCCGGGCAGGATCGCCGTGCGGTTTGGTACAGTGTCAAGACAGGCAAGGGCGACTTCTGGCCGGCGCACTTTTTGATCTACGCGACCGGCTTGAGCCCCAGTGCACGTCGCGTCGCATTTGCGATGGATGAGGACAACTCGATCTCGATCTACCGCATCGATACGCATCAGAAGATCGCCCGACTGGCAGGCCAAAAGAGCACCCTCAACACCATTGTCTTTCTTGACGAAAATCGACTGGTTAGCGGCAGCGACGACGATACGGTGCTGCTGTGGGATATCGCCAAACAATAACCGACCGGCGCACACCGTTGCGTCGCAACCATTACAAGGAGTAACAGCATGAACATATCCAGCATTGTGGTTCAGTGCCGCAGCGAATATTACGATGAGGTACGCGAACGTCTCGAAGAGAGCGGCCTGTGTGATTACCACTTTGGCGACAAAGAGAAGGGCAAGATCATCATCACGATCGAAGGCGAAGATGTCGAAGAGGAGATCAAGAAACTTACTGCCATCCAGGCGATGCCCCATGTCATCGCTGCCGATATGATGCAGACCTATCAGGAGGATATGCTCGACGATGAGGTGCGCAAACTCGAAGAGGCCGATCCGGTACCGGCCATGCTTAACGACGATACGATCGATGCCAAAGATATCGTCTACCACGGAGACCTGAAAAAGCGCTTTTGATGCTGGACGAACTGATCAGCTATCACCGCTGGGCTGTGGAGGGGATGGCGGTAGTTATGCTGCTGAACCTTCTGATACCGTTTGCGCTCCGGGGTCAGCCATTGCGGATGGTCTTTTGGGTGCGGGTTGGTTATTTTGCGTTTTGGGCTTTTTGGACCATGGGCGCGTTTGCGGGATTGATCGCATGGATGTTTACGCTGCGAGCATTGCCTCCGCGTGTGATTGTTATGATCGTCGTGGCGCTGATCTTGCCGTTTTTGGACGGCTACCGAGCGATCAAACTCAAATCGATCTGGCTTGCGGGTGCTGACGGCACCGATCTAAACAGTCGGATCGTTGGCCTGGAGTTGCTGTTGAGTCTCTCGGTCTTGATCTATGCTTTGTCGGGAACGTAACGGGTGCAGTATCTCTATCATCCTGAGGCGGGCGCTGCGATGCTCTTTTTGGAGGGAGAAGATCACCACTACCTCTTCCGGGTGCGTCGCGTACGCCAGGGTGAGCGCGTTGCGTTGCGCTCGCTGACAGAC
>CAZWMZ010000168.1:0-2693 GCA_964634965.1 uncultured Nitratifractor sp.
GCTACTGTCCCGACCAGCACGTCATCGAGCTCAAAGCGCTCAAACTCTACATCAACACTTTTATCGACCGTTACATCTCCCACGAGGCAAGCGCCAACGAGATCTTCGATACACTCTATGCGCTGCTCAAACCGCACTGGATGCGCCTCGAAGCCGACTTCAATCCCCGCGGAAACGTCCACACCGTCATCACCATTGACAGTCGAGAGCTCTCAAGCTCTCCCAAAAACTGACACGTGCCTGCAGGTACATACGACGGGCGGGCGGCTTTGCCTAGACGGAACCGGCTGACCGATCGCCAGCTGCACAGTGGCCTCGTTGAGGTGGCGTGCTTTGGATGATTGAGCAGTACCCCAATTCAACCATCCCCTGCGCATTTGCATGACAATGTGCCATATTTTTTGCCCCGGCTGATCGATTGAGATATCATAAGCACAAACGATCCAAGGAGTACAAGAATGAAGACCCAATTTCATTCGATTATGGAGCGCATGGCTGAAGTGGTCGCCGAGAAAGAGCCCGGGACCAAAGTGCTCAACAAAACGCTCGCCCGTGAACTGGGCCTGACCCCCCAATATTTCGCCGTCATCAAAAAACGGGGCAAAATCCCCTACATGGCACTGGCTCTCTTTGCCCACAAAGAGGGAATCAATCTCAACTGGCTCCTGCTGGGAGCGCAGCCCAAACATATCAACGTCGATCGACCTACGGAGACGCAGGCCTTGATTTGAAATCCCAAGCGTGCTATAATGGAGCATTCCATTTTAATCAAGGAGAAACATATGAGTGCACGCGATGAAAAGATTGCCAAATACATCGAAGAAAACAAAAAGCTGGGCCTGGGCCTGAGCGACGATCTGATCACCAAGGTCACAATCGGATTGGGACCCTCAATCTACAAGCAAGATGCCGAAACGGTCTCCTGTACCCAGGAGAGCGAACTGGAGCGCATCAAGAAAAACTATCTCATGAAAAAACTGGGATGCGAAGAGAGCCCTCAGCTCGACAGCGCGATCAAAGATGTCTGCGAAAAGATGGGCTCTGCCAACCGCAACAAGTACCGTGCGCTCTTCTACGCGCTGCTGGCACAAACCTTCAACAAAGAGAGCGTTTACGCCTGAATCGCCTCTCGACCACAGAGAGCGCTCCATGCTCTCTGTCCCTCGCCCCTTTTTGCAATCAATTATCTTAAATTTTACTGAATTTCAATACACTTTAAGATTAATCCGCTACAATCCCATCCACAAAAGCAGATCCGCATTTGAATCACTACAAGGAAGATCATCATGAAAATGACCCGTGTCACCAAGCCCCACGAGGTGCAGCGCGACTGGATCCTGATCGATGCCGAGGGCGAGACCTTTGGCCGCATCTTGACCCAGGCAGCGACCTATCTGCGTGGCAAACATAAGCCCAGCTACACCCCCAACGTCGACTGCGGCGACTATGTCGTCATTATCAACGCCAAAAAAGCAAAATTTTCCGGCAACAAACTGCAGGACAAAGAGTATTTCCGTCACAGCGGCTATTTTGGCAGCACCAAATCCAACAAGCTCGCCGACATGCTTGAAAACCACACCGAAAAGCTCTACCGCCTCGCTGTTCGCGGCATGTTGCCCAAAACCAAACTCGGTAAGCAGATGATCAAAAAACTCAAAGTCTACGAAGGTGCCGAGCACCCTCACACAGCTCAAATCGGTAAAGGAAAATAACCATGGCAACCGTCTACGCAACCGGCAAACGCAAAAGCGCCATCGCCAAAGTTTGGCTCACTCCCGGCAAAGGTGAGATGAGCATCAACGGCATGACCCTCGATCAGTGGCTCGGCGGTCACGAGACCCTCAAGATGAAAGTCCGTCTCCCCCTCGAAGCGACCAAGCAGCTCGAAGCGGTCACCATCAAAGCCACCACACTCGGTGGCGGCTACTCCGCTCAGGCTGATGCCCTCAAGCACGGGATCACCAAAGCCCTCGTCGCATACGAGCCGAGCTTTCGCGCGATCCTCAAACCCATGGGACTGCTCACCCGCGACTCCCGTGTCGTCGAGCGTAAAAAATATGGAAAAAAGAAGGCGCGCCGCAGCCCTCAGTTCTCCAAGCGTTAATCGCTTCTGTGTTCCGGAGATGTTATCTCCGGATCCGCTTCTGGATACTTCAAACTCCTTTTGTTTTCGGTGCCTCTAAAGACACTACGCTATCAGCAATCCGATCGATCTGGCTGGCATCATGCGTAACCAACAGGATGGTTCGTCCTTTTTTCAGATGCAGCATCAGGGATTCGATCCGTGCGACGGCTTGAGGATCAAGCGACGAAGTTGGCTCATCAAAGAGCAGGATTTTTGGCTCCAGCACCAACGCTCTGGCAACCGCTACCCGTTGCTTTTGCCCGAGAGAAAGGTGCTCAGCGGGCTGATCCAGACGATCAGCCACCTCGTTCCACAACCCTACTTCTGTCAAAGCAGAACGAACCGCTGCATTGAGATCCTTTTTCTCTCGGTATCCGGCCAGCTTGAGTCCAAAAGCGACATTGGCTTCGATGCTCATGGGCAATACTACTGGAGACTGAAAAATATAAGCGACCCGACGGCGCAACGCATAGAGATCGCACGCAGGGCCATAGACATCTTTGAGTCCCTCACCTGCATCGACTCGAATGGAGCCTTCCATCCAGAAAGCGTTTTCCTCGACAGCATG
>CAZWMZ010000169.1:0-6075 GCA_964634965.1 uncultured Nitratifractor sp.
CTCGAGAAGATCAACAACCTCGGTATTGGAGCCATGGGAATGGGCGGTACCAAAACCGCCATGGCCGTTCACATCGAGTCCAACCCCTGTCACATCGCCTCTCTGCCGGTTTCGGTCAACATTCAGTGCCACAGCTCACGCCACGCGCACATCACTCTCTAAGGAGTCCTCATGGCAACGTATCATCTCACTACCCCACTGACAAGCGAAGATACCAAGCAGCTCAATGCCGGTGATGTCGTCTATCTGACCGGTGTCCTCTTTACCGCACGCGATGCGGCACACAAGCGTCTCGTCGAGTTGCTGGAAAAAGGCGAAGAGCTCCCCTTCGATCTCGAAGGAAGCGTGATCTATTTCGTCGGCCCCACCCCTCCCAAGCCGGGTGACCCCATCGGCAGTGCAGGTCCTACGACCAGCTACCGTATGGACAGCTTCTCTCCTACGATGCTCAAACACGGCTCCAAAGGAATGATCGGCAAAGGCAAACGCAACCAGGCCGTCATCGACGCATGCGTCGAATATGACGGTATCTACTTCGGTGCAACCGGTGGAGCAGGTGCCTTGCTGGGCAAACAAATCAAGAGTGCCGAGGTGATCGCCTACCCTGAGCTTGGCCCCGAAGCCGTCCGTCGCCTCGAAGTCGAAGACTTCCCCGTCACCGTCATCAACGACACATACGGCAACGACCTCTACCAAATGGGTCGCGAGCAGTATGAGGTGAAAGAGGCATAGAGTCCAAGGCCCGAAACAGGATTCTTTGCATCTATGCTATGCCCACATACAAGGGGCTTGTATTAGATTGGAGTCGCACCCGCAGATTCCGTCTTGAATTCCCCTGAAAAAGTCTCCCCATTCTCGCCCGGATATCCGATACGGTTCTCCCGTTCGGATAACGGCCATCATGCCAGGTTGGGCGATGATCGTACACAAAGCCCCCTGGGTGCAATGATGGTGCACCGTCTGAATCTCTCTCTTGCGGGATTTGGGTTTGAGTCCTGTTTGGGTTCAATGTATGCGTTGGCGTACCTGTTTGTGTTGCACGTGGTGTATGGTAATTTAATGTCGGAGGAGGAGGCGCACCCCCCCGACCTGCGTCAGGGTATCTGTGAGGGGTACTCACCTGTATCGGGTCTGTTGTATTTTACAGGTGCGTACACTCCAGATTTCAACTCTCGCCTCTCCATTTAGACAAAGACCGCATCGAGGATTGTGTTGACGTAGTCGTTGGCTTTGAATCGGATCAAATCGTCGACTGTTTCACCGGTGCCGATATAATAGAGCGGCATTTTGAGCTCGTCGGCGATGCTCAGAAGCGCTCCACCTTTGGCGGTTCCGTCGAGTTTGGTCACGATGATGCCATCGATGCCAATGATCTCGTCAAAAGCTTTGGCCTGCTGAATCGCCGAGCTGCCCTGTGTGCCGTCGAGAATCAGCAATTTACGATGCGGTGCACCCGGGAGCGCACGATCAGCGATTCGTACCATCTTTTTGAGCTCTTCGGCCAGATTTTTTTGCGTATGGAGTCGTCCCGCGGTATCGACAATCACGCGATCGATTCCTTTGGCGAGGGCCGATTCGATTGCATCGTACACGACGGCAGATGGATCGTGCCCCTGACGGGTCGCGATGATGGGAATGGCAAGCCTGTCGGCCCATCGGCTTAACTGTTCGATGGCAGCTGCTCGAAAGGTATCGCCTGCCGCCAGCACAACCGAGTGGCCCTCTTGATGGTAGCGGTGTGCGAGTTTGGCGATGGTGGTGGTCTTGCCGGCGCCATTGACCCCGACGATCATTTCGATAAACGGTTGCATCGTATCCGGCTCGATCCACCTGGCTCGATATTGAAAGACACTGATCAATGAATTGAATGCCTGGAGGCGGTTGATCTCTTCGGGCAATCCTGCCAGAAGACGTTCAATCAGATCGTATTGGACGTCGGCTTCAAGCAGAATATCTTCGAAATCCTCCCTGGGAAGTGTCTTGCGTTTGGCAGGAGCGACATCATGCATCGCATCGGCAGTTTTACCCAGAGCTTTTTTGAGAAATCCAATCATGGTTGTCCTGTCCCTTTTGCGGTAGAGTTTGTGTGAAGTGTACGCAGATCGTATTCGATCATCTCAACAGGGGTTATCCCCTCGTAGTGCGTGACGTAGTTCCCGTTTTCAAAGAGAAATGTCAATGGCAACGGATAGTTCTCTCCCAGTTGCGCTTTGTGGGCCAGCCAGCGGGCAAAGGGCACATTATCGGGTGTGTGCGAAATGAAGAAGGTGATCCCTTCGCGCAGCATGTAACGACGCAACGTCTTCGCATCGATCGCTTCGGGTACGACGATGCCCAGCACAAACCACTCCGGATGGTGACGTTGCAGGTCGTTGAGATAGGGCAGTTGAATGCGGCACAGATCGGCGCGTGTCGAAAAGAGGTGAATGAGCATTTTCGATTGGCCAATGTGATCGAATGTCACGCGATCGTTCTCGATGCGTACATGGGTCGTACGCCAGTCGACATCGGTCAGATCAAAATCGTACACCGTTGGAATCGCAGGAGGAGTGCGCAGCGATCGGTTCGGTTGTGTCGGCTCGGTTGCATTGCGATTGGCGGTGGTGTCCTCTTCGGGCGTGCATGCCGAGACGAGCAGAAGAAGAAATGGTATAATCCATCGTAGACATTTCACCGGCAATCCTCTGTGGGTACGATTGTCGGATTATAGCCAAAGAGGACTTTAGAGGTGCAGAACAAAGAGGTATCGGGAGCCAAGAGCCGTTTTCGTCGTGTGGCGCGGGAGCGTTTGCGTTCGTTGTCGCGCTTGCGTGCCCGGCGACTCGATCATCGGGTCCGCACGACACTGGCAGCAACGATCGCAGCTGCGCGCGCGCAGAGTGTGATGCTGTATGTGCCGTTGCCGACGGAAGTGGATCTCTGTCCGTTGATTCGGACGCTTCGTCGCAGAGGTGTTCGGATTTATGTACCGTTTATGGAGGGTGAAAGTTTCCGCTTGGTACAATACAGGTTGCCGTTACAAACCAAACGTTACGGTGTACGAGAACCAAAATATTCGAAACAACACAGTAAACAGAAGATTGATATCGCTATCGTACCGATCATAGGAACCGACCCGACGTTGAGGCGCGTGGGGTTTGGACAGGGGATGTATGATCGGTTCTTTGCTCGCACGTCACGGCGGATTTGCTGGACAATTTTTGTGCAGCGGATTTTGTTGCAGTCTGCCGATGTAGTCACCGACACATGGGACATACAGGCTGATGCCATTGTGACAGGGGCATGAAGTTTTTTGGGAATATGGTCCTCGCTACTTATTGCGAAGGAAAACGTCATGATTGCATCGACACTGTTACCTCTGGCGGCACTGCTGCTGGGGCTGGGGATCGGCTATCTCCTTGCCCGACTGGGGGCAAAAAAGAAATTCGAATACCTCGAACTCGAAGCCAAAGCCAAAGCCAAAGCGATCGAAAACGAAGCCGATCGGCTGTTGCAGGATGCCAAAGCCGAAGCACGATCACAGGCGATCGAGCGCGAAAAAGAGTACGCTGAACGATTTGAAAAGCTCGAACAGCAAAAACGAGAGATGATTCGCAAAGCACGCGAAGAAGAGGCAGAGCGTACCCGGCTTCAACAACTCCACAACCAGCTGATCGAACGCCAGAAACAACTCGAGGTGCTCGAGGAGAAAAAGAACACCGTCATCGCCGAAGCGATCGACAAGATGGAGCATGTAGCTTCGTTGACAGCGGACGAGGCTCGGACCTTTATCCTGCAAAAGGTCGAAGAGCAGAGTCGCAACGACATCGCTGCCCGGGTACGCAAACAGGAGAAGATTGCCCAGGACGAGGCTCGTCGAAACGCCAACTATATCCTTGCTCAGGCAACGACCCGTTATGCTGGCGAGTTTGCCGGAGAGCGTCTCATCAATGTTGTCAACCTCCCCAGCGATGAGCACAAAGGTCGCATTATCGGCAAAGAGGGGCGCAACATCAAGACCCTCGAACAGCTGCTCGGCGTGGACATTATCATCGATGAGACACCAGGTGTGATCGTGGTGAGCAATTTTAACCTCTATCGGCGTGCCATCGCCACACGGGTGATCGAAATCCTCGTCGAGGATGGCCGCATCCATCCCGGTCGCATCGAGGAGGTGCATGCGCGGGTTCAGGAGGAGTTTGAACAAAAGATCTTCGAAGAGGGCGAAAACGTCGTCATCGATCTGGGGCTTTATCCCATGCATGAAGAGCTGGTCAAACTGATTGGCCGACTGAAATACCGTGCAAGTTATGGTCAGAATGCCTTGGCGCATACCCTCGAAGTGGCGCGTCTGGCGCGCGTGATGGCGGCCGAAATGGATGGCGATGAAAAGCTTGCGATGCGGGCGGGACTGTTGCACGATATCGGCAAGGCATTGACACAGGATTTTGGTGGTTCGCACGTCGATCTGGGTGCCGAAGTGTGCCGACGCTACAACGAACATCCCACGGTCATCAACGCAATTCTGGCTCACCACGGCCACGCCGATCCCGACAGCGTCGAGAGTGCAGCAGTGTGTGCAGCCGATGCACTGAGCGCAGCACGTCCCGGAGCACGCCGTGAAGTGCTGGAGAGTTTTGCCAAACGGGTGCAGGAGATCGAAGCGATTGCCATGGAGGAGGAGGGGACGGTTCAGGCCTACGCTATCAATGCTGGCCGAGAGATTCGCGTCTTTGTTGATCCGGGGACCATTGACGATGATCGTGCAGCCTTGCTGAGTCATACTATTGCAAAAAAGATCGAAGATAAGGTACAATATCCAGGTGAAATCAAAGTCAACGTCATCCGGGAGACCCGGGCCGTTGAGTATGCAAGGTAACATCATGACACAGACGATTGAAGCGCACATGCGCATGGAAGAGCAGTACGAAGGATTGAGCCTGGTTTTTGGCGACAATCTTGCACTGAAGGATCAGATCATTTCTGCCATTGAGCATGCCAAAAGCACCACAGGCAAAAAACCGTTTGTCTTCGAAAAGATCTCGACCGATCGCCCCGACATTCAGAGCATCTACATCGAATTTCGCGATGGATTTCATGCCGAGGCCGGAGATTTTTTCGAGCACGTATTGCATGAGCTCGATATCACATGCGAGGAGGATACGATATGATTCGCATTGCAGTCGCAATGGTGATGGCATTGGGTCTGGCGTGGGGTGGAGACAAAGCACCCGTTGTTGAGTTGCAGACCAATCGGGGCACCATCGTTCTCAAACTCTTCCCCAAGGTCGCTCCGCTGGCGGTCGAAAATTTCGTCACCCATGCCAAAAACGGGTACTACAATGGCGTCATCTTCCACCGAGTCATCAAGGGCTTTATGATCCAGGGAGGTGACCCGACTGGTACCGGGCGCGGCGGCGAATCGATCTGGCACAAAGAGTTCAAAAACGAATACGCCCCCAATCTGGTCTTTGATCGTCCCTACCTGCTGGCGATGGCCAACCGTGGACCAAACACCAACGGCAGTCAATTTTTTATCACCGTCGCTCCTGCAAAATGGCTCAACGGTGGCTATACGATCTTTGGTGAAGTGATCAAGGGTCAGGAGGTTGTTCGCGCCATCGAAAACACCAAAACAGCCCCCGGAGATCGTCCGATACAGGAGCAAAAAATCCTCAAAGCGATCGTTCGCTGACGCAGGTTTGTTGTCTTGGATCTCGATGCGTTGCGTGCTCAGCGCCGTCAATGGCTCGGGTGGAAAAACATCGCACCCCTGCAACAAGCGATCGACGCGCTGCCCGAACCGATCGTAACAAAGATTGATCTGGGCGACACGGTCACAGCACAGCTCGATCCCGACTACGTGGCGCGCTATGGATCGCAGATCGAAGAGACCGCGCGTCGATTGATGCCGTGGCGCAAAGGGCCGTTTCAGCTGGGCGCTCTGCACATCGACAGCGAATGGCAAAGCCAGATCAAATACAATCTGCTCGAACCACATGTGGATCTGCGTGACAAAGTGGTCGGTGACATCGGATGCAACAACGGCTACTATCTCTTTCGGATGCAGACCCATGCCCCGGCCAGGCTGGTCGG
>CAZWMZ010000170.1:0-1756 GCA_964634965.1 uncultured Nitratifractor sp.
GGGGGCTGGATGTCGATATCGATCTGGCGGTTCAGTACCACCTGCGCCCCGAAAGCGCGCCGGCGACCATTGCCACATGGGGAACGGCGTGGGAAGACAAAATCATCAACACCAAAGTGCGTGAGATCGTCCGAGACGTCATCGGAAAGTACGCCGCAGAGAATCTCCCCCAAAAACGCCCTGAGATCGCCAAAGAGATTCAGGAGAAAGTCCGCGCCAAGGTCGAAGCGATCACGGGCAAACCGGTGGTGCTTGATTCGGTCGAGCTGCGCAACATCGAGCTGCCTCCCAAGATCAAAGCCAAGATCGAAGAGCTGCAGGCCGAAAAGCAGAACGTCATGATCGCCGAACAGCAAAAAGACCGCGCCAAGCGTGAAGCCGAACGCAAAGCCGAGATCGCCCGCGGCGAAGCTGAAAAACGGCGTATCGAAGCTCAGGGACATGCCGACAAGATCCGCATCGAAGCTCAGGCACAGGCTAAAGCGAACAAGATCATCGCCGAATCGCTCACCCAGCCGCTCATCCAGCTCGAGCAGATCAAAACCCAGGCCAAATTCAACGAAGCGCTCCAGGTCAACAAAGACGCCCAGATCTTCCTCACCCCCGGCGGTGCGGTTCCGAATATCTGGGTCGACGCCAAAGAGAAAGCGCAAAAAGCTACCGCGGTACAGCAATAATCGCTGTGGCCTCGGCAGCGTAACACGCAATGCATAACGCGTAACACGGAGTCATCCATGACCATCGACTGGAACAAAAACCCCCTTATTCCCGCTATTGCCCAGGATGCTGAAAACGGTGAGATGCTGATGCTGGCCTATATGAACGAAGAGGCGTATCAGCTCACCCTCTCGACCGGATATGCCCACTATTTCAGCCGTTCGCGTCAGCGGCTCTGGAAAAAAGGTGAGAGCTCCGGCCACACACAGGAAGTCGTCGACGTGATTCTTGACTGCGATGCCGATACGGTGCTGCTGAAGGTCAAACAAAACGGCGTTGCATGCCACACCGGACGGCGCAGCTGCTTTTTTACCTCCGTCTCGCAGGAAAAAGAGATTCTCGAAGCCGAAGTCGATACCGCATCGGTCTATGGTGTCGTCGATACCCTCTACCATACGATTATCGATCGCAAAAGCGCCGATAGTGCCAAATCGTGGACCAAAAAACTCCTCGACGACCCTGCGCTCCTCCAGTCCAAAATCCGCGAAGAGGCTGATGAGCTTGCTACCGCCATCGCCGAAGAGAGCGACGCACAGGTGATCTACGAAGCGGCCGATCTGCTCTATCACAGCCTTGTAGGTCTAGCCTCCCGCGACATCACCCCCGATCGTGTCAAACAAGAACTCGCCCGAAGGTTCGGCACCGGCGGCATCACCGAAAAAGAGAGTCGCACGAAATGACCTCCATAACGCATACCGATCTCATATCAGAAAGAGGTCACCTCAACCTCTCAGCCCACACATCCCATGTCGTATAAGATCAACAACGCCAAAAGCGCGTTCCACGCGTTTATGCTCGCTATTGGCACGACCGTGGCCGAACCGGCGACGATCCTGCCGCTGCTGGTGCACCATTTCAGCTCTTCGGTGGTGTTGGTGGGGATCTTCGCATCGCTTCTGCGCGGCGGGGCGATCGCGGTACAGCTCTTTGCTGCCTTTTATGCGCAGGGATACGAACGGGTCATGCCCTACATGCATCGGGTTTTCTTCTTCCGTTTTGCGTCGTGGTTTGCTGTGGGGGCAAGCATCTTTTGGGTGGG
>CAZWMZ010000171.1:0-3913 GCA_964634965.1 uncultured Nitratifractor sp.
CTATTCAAAAACCCATTACCCAATCTAAGCTATCCTCTAAAAAGTGATTTCTCACTTAATCTCAGTATCAAAAAGGGGAAACAGATGTCCAGTCTGATGAAAGCTCCGGATAACACACCCGTCTGGGTCAGCGAAGAGCGCTGCAAAGCCTGCGATAAGTGTGTTGCCGTCTGTCCGGCCGGTGTTTTGGCGATGCGTCCCGAGAAAAGCTCAGTCTTGGGAGCGATGATCGAAGTGGTCTATCCCGAGGCGTGCATCGGGTGCAACGAGTGTGAATTGACCTGTCCTGATTTTGCGATCTATGTCGCGGACAAGTCGGAGTTTAAATTTGCCAAATTGACCGACCAGGCCAAAGAGCGGGCCGAGGCGATTGTTGCCAACAACTATATGAAGCTTGCCTAAGGAGTGAGAATGAGTACACGTGAAGTAATCTCGACCGGAAACGAACTGGCCGCCATGGCGGCGGTAGATGCCGGCTGTAAATTTTTTGGAGGCTATCCGATTACCCCTTCGAGCGAGGTAATGCATGCCATCTCTGACCTGCTGCCTGCTGCCGGCGGTGCTGCGGTGCAGATGGAGGATGAGATCGGCGGTGTGGCCGCTGCTATTGGTGCAGGCATGAGCGGGGTGCGAACCCTGACAGCCACTTCAGGCCCTGGTATCTCGCTCAAGGCTGAAAACCTAGGTCTGGCACAGATGGCCGAAGTGCCCCTTGTCGTCGTCAACGTCATGCGGGGCGGCCCCTCGACCGGTCTGCCCACTCGCGTAGCCCAGGGGGATGTCGCTCAGGCCAAAAACCCCAGCCACGGAGACTACAAGTCGATCACCGTCTGTGCTGGGACGCTGGCTGAGTGCTACACCGAGACGGTGCGCGCATTTAACCTCGCCGACCGATTCATGCAGCCGGTTTTTGTCTTGCTCGATGAGACATTAGGACACATGCACGGCAAAGCGATGCTTCCAACCCAAGAGGAGGTTGCTGCCGGTATCGTCCCGCGCAAGACCTTTGACGGCCCGGCTGAAGAGTATCTTCCTTATAAAGCCGAGCAGGATCAACCCGCCGTGCTCAACCCGATGTTCCAGGGGTACCGCTACCACTTTACCGGTCTGCATCACGATGCCAGCGGCTTCCCGACTGAAGAGATCGAAACCTGTCGTCTGCTCATCGACCGCCTTTTCCGCAAAGTCGACGAACACCGCGATGAGATCGAGAGCAACGAAGAGTACAAACTCGACGATGCCGATATTTTGTTGATCGGATATGGTTCAGCATCGCTTGCGATCAAAGAGGCGATCAACGTCCTGCGCGATGAGCACGGGATCAAAGCGGGACTCTTCCGCCCCATCACCATCTGGCCGTCGCCCGAAGAGCGGCTCTATGACCTGGGACAGAAGTTTAAAAATGTCCTCGTTGTCGAGCTGAACCAGGGTCAGTATCTCGAAGAGGTACAGCGCTGCATGGGTCGGCGCGACATCAACAAGCTGACCAAAACCAACGGACGCCCGTTCTCGCCGGCGGATATCATCGAAAAAGTGAAGGAGCTCTAAGATGGCATTCAATTACGACAATTACCTTCGAACCGACAAGATGCCTACGTTGTGGTGTTGGGGGTGCGGTGACGGCGTCATCCTCAAGGCCTTTATCCGAGCCATCGACAAGCTTGGCTGGAAAAAAGATGACATTGCACTCGTCTCGGGAATCGGCTGTTCGGGTCGCTTCTCTTCGTATGTGGATGTCAACACCGTCCACACCACCCACGGACGCACCGTTGCGTTTGCGACCGGCATCAAGCTGGCCAATCCCGACAAGCATGTCGTCTGTGTCGCTGGAGACGGAGATGGGCTGGCCATCGGCGGTAACCACACCATTCATGGGGCGCGCCGCAACATCGACATCACCCTGATCATCATCAACAACTTCATCTACGGGCTGACCAACTCGCAAACCTCGCCGACCACGCCGCAAGGTTTCTGGACCGTTTCGCAAAAGGTCGGAAACATCGACCCGACGTTTGACGGATGCAAACTGCTCGAAGCAGCCGGTGCGAGCTTTGTCGCGCGTGAAACGGTCAACGAGCCGCGCAAGCTCGAAAAGGTTCTCGTAGCCGCCCTCAAACACAAAGGCTTCTCCTACGTCGAAGCGGTCTCCAACTGCCACATCAACCTCGGCCGCAAAAACAAAATGGCTTCAGCCATGGCCAACCTTGAGTGGATCGACGAGATCACGATGCCGAAGAAAAAGTGGGAGGCGCTTCCTGAGGAAGAGCGCCAAAACTACCTGCCCACTGGTATCTTGAAACAAGACGAAGAGGCCAAAGAGTATTGCGAGATGTACGAAGAGGTCAAAAAAGCCCATCAGGGCAAGCGCGGTAAGATCACTCCGGACGATTTTACCAAGAGAATATAAGGAGCAGCACCATGAGTAGAATTGTCATGCGATTTACCGGTGTCGGCGGACAGGGGGTTCTCCTGGCCGGTGAGATTTTCGCCGCAGCCAAGATCAAAGGGGGCGGATATGGCCTCAAAACCGCGACCTACACCTCGCAGGTGCGCGGCGGCCCGACCGTGGTCGATATTCAACTCGATGACGAGGAGATCTGGTACCCGTACGCTATTGATGGCCAGATCGACTTTATGCTTTCGGTTGCGGACAAAAGCTTCCAGCTGTTTAAAAACGGCGTACGCGAAGGGGGCACCATCGTCATTGAACCCAACCTCGTTTTTCCCAGCGATGAAGACCGCAAAAAATGGAACATTGTCGAGATCCCCATCATCACCATCGCCAAAGAAGAGGTCGGCAACGTCATTACCCAGAGCGTCGTCGCGCTGGCCATTGCCAACACCTACATGAGTGCGATCCCCGAAGACCTGCTGATCGAGACGATGCTCAGCAAAGTCCCAGCCAAAGTACACGATGTCAACAAAAAAGCATTCGAACTGGGCAAAAAATACGCCCTCGAGGCGATGAACAAATAAGCTTTCGTCGCGTCTCCTTTCTATCACGGCACCCCTTGCGGGTGCCTACACAAAAGCACTCTCTCCCCCCGCAATAAAAACCTTACCAAGCTGCTTTCGATACAATCATAAAATGAAAGAATCGTAAAGGCCAAAGCCACCAAACGCACCATTGCCGAGATCGACAAGGAGCTAGCGGAGGTCAAGGCGCAGATGGCGGCTTATCTGGAGGAGTTGGGGCTTGTGAAAAGGGCTAAGATATTTTATCCCATACGTGGCTGCCTGAAGGCGAATATGGGTGTATTGTACCGAAAGTGAGGAAGGTTATGAGTGATATCGTAATTTATGAAGATGGTAATGTCGCTATCCGAACGACAGTGGAGGATGAAACCGTATGGCTTACCCAAAAGCAGATGAGCGAGCTTTTCGGCAAAAGCGTCAAAACCATCAACGAGCATATCGGCAATATCTATAAAGAGGGAGAGCTCGAACGTGAAGCAACTGTCCGGAAATCCCGGATAGTTCAAAAAGAGGGGAGTAGAAACGTCAAACGGGAAGTGGAGCTTTATAATCTCGATGTCATTATCTCCGTGGGCTATCGCGTCAAATCGAAACGCGGAACACAATTTAGAATCTGGGCGAACAAGGTTCTTAAAGAGTATCTGATTAAAGGCTACGCCCTCGACAAAGAGCGGCTCAGACACGATAAACTGCACGAACTCACCCAAACCCTCGCTCTCATAAAATAGGGGCTACAAAACAGCGCCCTGAGCCTCGATGAAGCCAAAGGCTTCGTGCAGATCGTCACCGACTACGCCCGCAGCTGGGCGCTGCTGCAGGGCTACGACGAGCAGACCCTGCCCGAAGTGGCGCAGACCAAAGAGCAGAAGTTCATCCTCGACTACGACGAGGCCCTCGAAGCCATCGCCGAGCTCAAACGCCGCCTCATGGCCAAAGG
>CAZWMZ010000172.1:0-1642 GCA_964634965.1 uncultured Nitratifractor sp.
GTTTGCGTTCACGCAGACGCATTACAACCGCATCGTCGGTCGCATCGCAGACGAGGTGATAGCCGCCTACTCCTTTGACTGCGACGATTGCGCCCTCCGCTATGGCAGCAACAGCACGGACGATGATCGCCTCCTGACTCAACCCTTCGACCTCGACCCCCGCCTCGATCCAGTGCAGACGTGGTCCGCAGTCGTGACAACCGATTGGCTGAGCGTGTTAGCGACGGTTGAGAGGGTTGGTGTACTCGGCGCGACACGCATCGCACATCGGGAAAAAACGCATCGAGGTGTTGGGGCGGTCATAAGGAAGCGTCTCGATGATCGAATAGCGCACCCCACATTCGGTACACGAGATAAAAGGGTACCGATACCGGCGATCAGCCGGATCGAGCAGTTCGGCTTCGCATGCAGGACAGAGGCTCGTATCGGGCGGAATGCGCACGCGGGTTTGACCCGTCTGGGTCGAAGGGATGATGCGGAAATCATCGTACGACTGAGGGGCGATCGCTTCGGTGCGAATCGAGTCGATACGGGCAAGCGGCGGTGCCTCGGTGCGCAAACGCCGGACGAAGACCACCCGCTCTCCCTCCGTAGCGTTTAGTTCGATGATGACTCCCTGCGTGCCGTTGGAGACGGTTCCACACAGTCCCATATCGTAAGCGATGCGGTAAACAAACGGGCGAAACCCCACCCCCTGAACGGTACCAGTGATGGTGATGCGATAACTTTTGGGTGATGGTATGGTATCTGCCTGCATGGTATGTTTAAACCTCCAGCCTCAGGGTACATACTCTCCACATGTTATCCTGCCAAGCTGAAATCAACCATACAGCTTAATGCAAGAAGATCCGCTCTGGACATAAAGGCAGCTGTAATCTGCAAAAACCTTAGGACTTTTCGGGTACATAGTCCAATGCAACGGTACGAGGAAAAACATAATCGGCCATCTGAAATTTGCTCAAAATGCGGCTCGTCATGATGCTGTTCTCAAACAGATCGCCCAATAAAACATATTGGTCGATCTCAAAACGCTGTTTGAGCTGCTCAAGCGTCGTAATGGTCACATCGGCCAATGCTTCAAAAATAGAATAGGCAATGTGTACCGATTCGGCACCGGCAAGCACATAGCTCATTACCGATCCCATAAACGGAACAAAATCAAACCCTTTGTCATCCAAAAAGGCATCTATTTTCAGTCCACCGTTGCCGCGAAATCCAAGCGCCAGATCGCTCAGCGGTTCAAACCCGTCTTGCTCAAGACCCAACACGACCCCAAGCGCACCAAAAAAATCGCTCTCATCGATTCGTTGCAGGCGTTCGTATCGGTGAGGGTATGCCGCTGAGAAATTACGCAAAAGTTTGCGACGTACCTCATCGGTCTCCATACGCGCCAAAAGACCGCCCAGTACAAAAGGAGCAAAATGGAAGAGAGACCGTGTCATCTCACCGTCCTTAAGATAGAAACGAATACCGTGAGAATGGCTCATGTAAGCGCCGAGTGCTCGCGCCCTTCCCGTTTCGTTTGCAGCAGAAACAAAACGCCACTCACAGCGATCTTTCTCTTTTTCGATCGGCTCGATCGTATCAAAATCGCGCGACCGGATCATCAGGAGCGTCTCCTGTACCACACTCATCTCCAATG
>CAZWMZ010000173.1:0-6056 GCA_964634965.1 uncultured Nitratifractor sp.
GCCGAGCGCAAAAATGCCCAGAGCTCCCTGCTCGAGCAGACCGGCGAAAAGCTGCGCGAGATGATGCCCTGGATCGCCCAGAACAAAATCGTCAACCAGGACGAGAACTGACCCGTTTGACCCCGGTACGCCCCGGGGTGCCTCACCCTTTCCCTCGCCGACACAAGCAACGATAGGATCGGTATGCCCAGACGCACAAAAAGCTCCAAGCGCCCCTCTTCGCGTACGCCTCGCCGTCCTCGCCAGACGCGCAGACGTATCGCCAGGCGCTCCCGCCCCACCTTTGCAGCGCGTGTACGCTCGGCGCTGGCTACGGTGATCTTGATGGGGCTGGTGTTTGCGGGCGTGGGGTATCTGGCACAGCACGATCCCTCTCGGCGTTCTCAGGAAGGTGTTGCTGGATCTGCAAGCGTTGCTGCTTCTGCCGATGTGTCCTCGGACAGATCGACTGAACCGACGCCTCCGGCACGCCACACTGCCAAGCCTTCCAAACCGGTTGCCGGCGCCTCGAGTGCCTCCCGTTCCGTCCATGCTTCCAAGACGCCCAAAACTTCCAATCCCTTTAAGGTCGTTCACGCCTCCAATGCTTCTGTTGCCAGGCCGTCCTCCTCAAGCATTGTGTCCAATTCTTCTCCAACTCCTCAGGTATCCAGTCAACAGATACAAGCTCCCGGAAAAACCTCCGGAGAGTGGGTGACACGGTTTTTGCAATACGGTCTCATCGAGGATGCCAAAGGGGATGAAGCACTCCCGGATATCAGTTGGTATGAACCGGCACGGGCCAACAACACCATTACGGTGACAACGGTACCGACCTCAAATCCTGAAGCCGACAATGCGTCCCATCACAACGGGCGTCCCAAAATGGTGATTATCATTGACGACATCTCCAATGCCGAACAGATTCGTACACTCCAGGCACTCCCGTTTCGGATTACACCATCGATTTTCCCTCCATCAGATATGGCAGAGCAGACGCCGCGGCTTGCTCGCAAGCTTCGGCACTTTATGGTGCATCTACCACTCGAATCGGGTCATCGAGTCCTCAACCGGATGCGTGGGATGCTGTTTGTGCGTGATACGGGCCAAACGATTGAGAAGCGTATCGCACGCATCCGGCAATGGTTTCCAGGTGCGCGCTATATCAACAACCATACCGGCAGTGTCTTTACAGCCGATTATCGTGCCATGAAACGGCTCTACCGCGCTCTCAGGCGGCACCATTTTCGTTTCGTTGACAGCCGTACGACTTCCAGAACTACCGTACGACGCGTCGTACGCGAATACGGAGATCGCTATATCGCACGACACGTCTTTATCGACAACGATCAGACCGTTTCGGCGATCATGTCTCAGCTCAAAAAGGCAGCTACTTATGCGCGCAAACACGGTGAGGTGATTGTGATCGGCCATCCCCATCCGGCCACCTTCCGCGCGCTCAAGCGTGCCCGCAAACTCCTTAATGGTATCCAGACAGTCTACATAGATGAGTTGTATGATTAGATAATGTGTCAATGTGACATCGATGTGCTGCTGTGGCAGATCTCTGTGGTATAGTGCCGAAAAAAAGGAAGCACTCCGTGATGACCGAGACCGTTTCGACCCACATAGATGCGCTGGATGCGATGCGCACCTATCCCGATCCTCTCTACTGTCGTGGGGATCTTTCTCTGCTGGAGCGACCGAAGGTCTCCATTGTCGGGACACGCAAACCGTCAAGCTATACGCGACGTTTGACCTACGATCTGGCACAGGCGCTGAGTCGGCGCGGGGTTTGCATCGTCAGCGGTGCGGCGATGGGGGTCGATGCGATCGCCCATCAAGGTGCCGGAGCCGACAACACCATCGCCGTGCTGGCCAATGGGCTCGATATTCGCTATCCAGCGGTCAACGCCTCTTTGATCGAATCGATCGAAGCGCATGGGTTGCTCCTGAGTCAGTTCGAGGAGGGGATGCGCACCGCTCAGTGGGGTTTTGTCGTGCGCAATGAGTTGGTCGTAGCGTTGGGTGAGGTGCTCATTATCACTGAGGCGGACGAAGAGAGCGGATCGATACGCAGCGCCGAGTATGCCCAGAAGATGGGAAAAACGATCTATGTCTTGCCCCACGCGCTTGATCGCAGCCGGGGCACCAATCGTCTGCTGGCCGAAGGTAAGGCAGAGCCTATTTATGACCTCGAATCGTTTGCCGATCGGTTTGGTGTTGCTCCATCCGATTCAGAGAGGATCAAAGATTCCTTTTTTTATTTTTGTCAGAAACATCCTACGCTTGATGAAGCGGTGGCGGCATTTGGGAATCGAGTGTACGAAGCGGAGTTGGCGGGAGAGATCCGGATCGAGTCGGGCAGGATCCAGATCATCTGATGAGGGGTTATTGAGCGGCCGTTGCTGGGTGTGCGGCGGTGTTGCGTGATGATTGTGCAGCAGCCTTGGTGTCGGGAGAGGGCGCGGCTTTGGAAGTTTTAAGCGATTTTTCTGGTGGCTTGGATGATGGAGATTGAGTGCTTTTGGGCAGCGAGTGTGTTGCGGGTTGAGCGACTGGTTGTTTGACCGGTTTGGTTGTGCGATTTTCCGGAGTTTTGGAGGGGGCTGATGGAGTAGTACTGCCGCTGGTAAGCTCGTCAATGACGCGTTGAAGGATCTTTTGAGAGACCAAACCTACCTGCATAGCATACGTGTTGCCCTTGGGATCAAGCACAATGAGATAAGGAATCGATCCTTTCCAGCCGGATCGCAGCGTGATGTAGTCGACAAAATATCCAGCATCACGATACGAAACAATATCGTAGTTAATCCCAAGACGTTCCGTATACTGTTTCAGTGTAGCTTTGGGCGTATCCTGCACCTCGATGGCCAGTATGGCAAGCTTGTCTGGATTGCGTTTGGTCAGATCGATGTAGTGTGGAATCGAAATGCGACAGGGTGGGCAGTGTGTACCCCAAAACTCCAAAAAGACCACTTTGTCTTTGTATTCGTCGACCACCAGTCCCGTTTGAGTTCCATGCAGATGGAGTGTTTTGCCTTGTACGGTTTGCAAAACGAACGTATCGGCAGCCTTGGGTTGTTTGGCCTGAACGACTGAACCCAGAAGAAGCAGGCTGGCCAGCGCAGCAAGAAAGCGTTGCATTGGATTCCTTTCCGTGTGAGATTAGAGTGATATTGTAGCGCACAATATGTGAAACGATTGTGCGCAGAGCGTTCCGAGATTACTTGGAGGCCCCGTTTTGGGTTGGCTGAGTCTGGGCTTTCTTTTTCAATTCGTAGTGTTCCAGAATTTTGATCAAGAACTTTTCCATCTCATCAGGATCGTCGGCTTTGCCTTTGACGATACCGTTGTTGTGTCCAGTGTATCCTAGTACAACCTGGAACGGCAAGCCTTTCTCGAAACCGAACTTTTGCATGATGCGTGCAGTGAACGCTTTGTTTTCAACCCCAGAGATGAGAGTATAGAGTATCTTTTTTTCTTTGGCAAATTGCTGCAGTTGTGCGGTACTCATCCCTGAGAGCTCAATGGCGATGATATTGAGTTTGCCTCGAAAATCGAGGAAATAACGGTTGAGATTGGGGATATCGTCTATGCAGCGCTTGCAATCTTTGCTCCACAGCACCAGCAGGGTCAGTTTGTTTTTCCCGCTGTCAAATACAAAGCCTTCCGGGATCTCTTTTGCCTGCAACTGGCCCGTTTGAGCCCCCAGTTTCTTGATGAACTTTTTTTTGGCTTCGGCCAAAATTTTCGGATCGATCTCAATGGTAGTTTCCTGTGGAGATGTTTGGTTACTTTGGGCATACAACTCCGTACCAATCCCTGCCAGCAGCAACAGTAAAAACAGCAATGCTCTTGTGTGCACAATGACTCCTTTGTGTAAATAGAATGGGATTATAGCACACGGGTTTAACACAATGTTAACGGCGTGCCAATGCGCTATAATGCTGATGATGAAAAGAGAAACGATACAGAGCCAACGATTTTGGATAGTGGTCGTGTCGATTGTGGTCGGCATGTTGGGCCTGGAGGCACGGACCATTACGGATCAGCAGATCGCGCAGATGTTTGTGCTCGGATTTGAAGGAAGGCATTTGACGCGTTCTTCGTCGATCGTCAAGGATGTATGTGATCGGGGGTTGGGAGGTGTTATACTGTTTAAGAAAAACGTCCAGGATCGCTCGCAGCTCAGGGCGCTGACCGCGCAGCTGTCGCAGTGCAAACACTGGCCGTTGATTGCGGTCGATCAGGAGGGAGGCAAGGTACGTCGCATTCGGTTTGGCCGCGACTATCCGCGCGCCGAAGAGGCTGTGCGGATGGGCACCCGGCGTGCAGCGGCAATGTACGATGCGATGGCACAGGAGCTGCACGATCTGGGCATCAACTACAACCTCGCCCCCGTTGCCGACCTCGCGACCAACCCCCAAAATTACATCATCGCCAAACTCGGCCGCAGCTATGGCCGTGACCCCGGAACCGTTACGACCTACGATACACTCTTTATTCGGGCGATGCATCGGCACAAGATCGCAACCGCGCTCAAGCACTTTCCCGGTCACGGGTCGAGTCGGGGCGATACGCACCAAGGCTTTGTGGACGTGACGCAGACGTGGTCTCCGCGCGAGCTCGAACCCTTTTGGAACAGCCGAGCCGACTCGGTTATGATCGCACACGTGGTCAACGACCGCATCGGCGATCCGGGTATCCCGGCATCCCTCTCCCCCCGTGCGATCCAAACCCTGCGTCGGCGTCGTCCCCATGTGGTCGCGATCACCGACGATCTGCAGATGGGAGCCATTCGCAAACACTACTCGCTCAAAGAGACATTGCGACGTGCCATCAATGCGGGCAACGATCTGCTGCTCTTTGGCAATCAGCTCAGCCGCGACCATCGCGTCACCCTGACACAGCTTACAGGGATCGTCCGGCAGCTGATCGCATCGGGCCAGGTGCGTCCGGCGACGATCCAGGCAGCCAATCGACGCATCGCACGCCTGCGACGCACGATCGGAGCACCCCGACGCACACCGACGGTTTCGACACCCAAGCGATCCGTCCCTCATCATCGAACCACCACCCCACGTGCAACGTCACGCCCATCGAAGCGTCATCGCCATAGTACCCCTGCTGCCGCTGCGCTCTCCGAAGATGGCAATATGTTTTGATTGGGAGAGAGTGAATGAAGGTCGCCGCACTCGATATCGGACTTAAACGGATCGGAGTTGCCCTCTGCCTCGATGGTCAGACAGTGCTTCCCCAGGAAGCGATTATACGCACCGGCCGCCAGCAGGCAGCAGATGAGGTGCGAGGATTTCTGCAGAAGTGGTCGATCGATACCCTGATCGTAGGGCTGCCCAGAGGTGGTGCGAGCGAAGCTGAGATGGAGCGGCGCATTCGTCATTTTGTCCGCCTGATCGATCCGCCTGAAACGCTCAAGCTGTACTATCAAGATGAGGCTGGCACCTCACAAGAGGCCAAAGAGCACCTGCGCGGCATCACACGCCACAAACGCGACGGCCGGATCGATTCGATGGCGGCAGCAATTATTTTGGAACGTTGGTTGGAGTCTCAAAGGCCACCCAGGAAGAGAAAGGAGGAGGCAAGTCAAAAGGAGAAAGCATGATTGACAGTCAAGAACTCCCTGCGTGGCATTTCATATTATAAGATATTAATCCTGAAGTTAACCTGAACTCAATAAGAGATTGAAACCGAAAAACAGAACGATTTTCATTTTTTGAAAAAATATGATATACTTCTTTTATTAAATTAAAATACATGAGTAAAATATGACTAAATGTCCAATCTGCAAAAATCATCTTACCGTGACATCTTCGCGATGCGATGATTGCGGGGTATCGTATAGTGGCACGTTTGTTGTACCGCGACTCGCACGACTCTCGCGGGAAGAGCAGCATTTGGCCGAAGCACTGATTCTGCACGGAGGCAACCTCAAGGAGATGGCCGAAGCAGTCAACCTCAGCTATCCGACCCTCAAAAAACGCCTCAAAGAGCTTTCAAGCACACTGGCAAAGCAAAAGCAAGAAGATCAGGAGCGGATCGAAGAGATCCTCAAA
>CAZWMZ010000174.1:0-1870 GCA_964634965.1 uncultured Nitratifractor sp.
TGATTCGGCCTTGAGGCGATCGACATTGGCGCGCTTGCCAGCCTTGATCTCGGATCGGATCTGGTCGCGCAATTTTTTCAGCGCTTCGACATAGTGCTGCTGGGCAGTCAAGATGCCATCTTGTGCGAGGATCGAAAGATAGAGCATTTTGACGTTGTAGGCGATCTGCTCGCGTGTGAGTCGCTTTTTCAGTGTGGCTATCTCTGTCGCAAGTCGATCGATGCGCACCTGACGCGTCTGTGCAAAACCTGTAAAGAGCGGCACATTGTAGGCGATACCGGCCGAAAAGATGTTTTGGCTCGTGGTGATGGGTGTTTTGCTCATCATCGCACTCGGTGGCACGGGGGCGAGAGTGCGCTCGATGTTGTAGTGGGTCGCGCTTCCGACGAAGTCAAATTCGCCAAACATTGCCGCTTCGCTCATCTGGCGATCGTACTCCGATATGCGCTCAGCCGCATCGGCCTGCTGTATACCGACACTGTGCTTGAGGGCGTAGTCGATCAGACCTCGCAGGGTTTCGGCCTGCCCGACAACGGCCATCAGCATCAGGAAAGTTATGGTTCGCAAAGGGTGCATGGTAAACTCCGGCAGTGAATAATATCTGCGGAGCATTATAGGACAGCAGTATCAACCCAATCTCAATCGAGGACAGCGGTCTGGGCCTGATTGCGATAGATCAAACTGAGATTAAAACACAATTCGCTCAAGAGCATCAGGTCGCCCATGGATACAACAGACAAAAATGGTGTTTGGGGCTTCAAAGAACCAAAATCGACCTGCAAATCAATACCGTATGTGGTCGAGGGAACATTGATTTCGGGCAGAGTGTTGTAGTACTGTAGCGAAAAACGTACTCGCAGATCACGTCCCATTCGTTCAATTCGCTTACGTCGCCCGGAGTAGTCTTTTTCGTTGAGGCGTATTTCAGCATGAGTATTGTGTGAAAGAACGTTGCGAATGAAAGCGACGATGTCAATAAGGTTTTCAAACCGCTTTTTGCCCAGGCGTTGATTCCAATAGCGACCAAAAGGTGATCCATCCTGAACGGCCTCGATCATGCCCATCATGATTCCGCGAAAAGCATTGAACTCTATAAAATACTCCAGAAGAGACGCTTGATCATCCGGCGTGGCATATTCATGTGTCAAGACGGTTTGGATCAATCGTCCATCAAATGTATACGGGAACCCTCCCTCAAAAACTTTGATCAATCGATTGGGTACAGCGGACGAGAGGTCTTCGCGACGACTCCACAACGCAAAAAATTCTCCTGCGTGCAGAAAATAGAAGTTTTGTTCTATCAACAACAGCGCATCGTCGACAATTTCTGTGGATACCATATTCATGGGACATATTGTACTGACAGTTGCCTCAAGGATACCCCCCAGTCTGCTGAAAACTTCTGCTCATGTTGTGTTTGTATCCCTGAGAGATATGCACCGCCAGCCACACCGTTCCGTGAGCGGTTTGGCAGACGGTATGGGGTGTGCGGGCGGGGATAAAGAGGCTCTCGCCGCGCCGCAGGTTTACGCTCTTGCCCGCTATTTCCAGCGTTGCTTCGCCTTCGATGAGGACGACCCATTCGTCTTCGTCCTGGATGTATTCGGTCGGGGTGAGCGTATCGGAGCTGACGATACGCACGATACGCACGTTTTTGTGCGCAAGAAGCGTCGTAAAAGACTCACCGTTTTCGGGGATGGTCGGGTCGTAGAGGTTCATGACATTTTTGGAGGTAAATTTCGGTTGTGCAATCCTCATGCTTCAAGCTCAGCGATAAGCTCTTGAATGGATGAGTCAAAATCATAAAGGGGCGTTTCGCCGTTGCTGACGGATTCTCGAAGGGCATGGAGGGATTTTTGGCGCTCGAAAA
>CAZWMZ010000175.1:0-7327 GCA_964634965.1 uncultured Nitratifractor sp.
ATCTGGCACGCTGATCGTTACGTGTCACAATCTAACCCTTTTTAAAACCTTATAGGGACATTATAGGGCTTTAGGCTTTAAGGGGAGTTATCAATCCTGCCATCGATATCAATCCAGGGGGTTAGGAGCCTAATTTTCAAAGAAACACACGAAAGGCAAAACGCCAGATCACAACACCTTTGTATTTACCAATTCGATATATTTGCCCAAACTCTCATCTACCTTTTTGGCCACCAACTCCACAAAAGCAGTGTCGTCGCCGACTTGTTGATACTTTTCTATGGCTTGGATGTATTGTACTCGGTCTTTGACATGGATGATGGTAAGGGGGTAGCCCTCTTGTAAGAGCTTGAGATTCATCAGGAGCCTTGCGCATCTGCCGTTGCCGTCGCTGAAGGGATGGATAGTCACAAACTCCAAATGCAGCTTTGCCGCCTGGGTCGGGATGTCATTGGAGGGGGTGTTGAATGCCTCTATGAACTCTTGCATCTTTTCGGGCACTTTCAGGGGCTCGCAAAACGTGTGAATCTCTCCGTTGCTTTTCCTGACCCCCACCTCTATGTTCCTGAAAGTCCCTGCGTTTTGAGTGTCGATGCCTTTGAGGATGAGGAAGTGCAAGTCTTTGATGTCTTTGAGTGTGATTGTTTGCTGTTGGCTGAGCTCCTCGATGAAATCGATGGCTTCTTTGTGGTTGATGGCCTCGAGATGCTCATTCAGACTCTTACCGCCGATGGTCAGCCCCTCGTTGATGACCAGCTTTGTTTCACTGAAATTGAGGGTGTTGCCCTCGATCGCGTTTGAGTGGTAGGTGAATTCGATATCGAAATAGGTCTTGAGCCTCTGGAGTTGCTCACGGGATAAAGGGCGAAGGGTATCGAGTTTGGCTTTTTTGGCTTGGATGTGCTGCAGGATGCTGGCTGGCATTTTGAGTCCTTATCGTTTCATTGCGATTGATTGCCAAATGTGTGCCAAAGAAAAAAGAAGATGGTGATCACGACAGGACTTGAACCTGTGACCCCTACCATGTCAAGGTAGTGCTCTACCAGCTGAGCTACGCGATCGTTTCGAAGGAGCGAAATTATATATTACCGTCACTTAAACGGGGCTAAGTTGCCCCGCTCTCAATGGCTGTCCGGGAGCTGATCCCACGGCAGATCCATTGTCAGCTCGGCCACGAAGGTTGGGGTCACCTGTCCACCAAAACGATAGGTCTCTTCTCGATACTCCATGTAGAGCTCATCGCCGCTGCTGGGAAAGACCACGCTCAGGTCACGCAGTTTGCCCTCTTCGCGTGCACGCACGTAGCAGGCCATGATGCCGGTTCCACAGGCGAGCGTCTCATCCTCGACCCCGCGCTCATAGGTCCGCAGGCGCAGGGTGTCGCGGGTAACCGTGTAGATATTGACATTCGCATCGTACTGTTCGCGCAGATCGCGCGCCATCTCCAGATCAAAGTGGTCGATGGGCTGTTCGCTCACGAGATGAGGTACGCCCGTATCGATCAGCCACCACCTCTGGCCGTACGCTTCGATGTCGCGACGTTCTATCTGGGGAGGGAGCATCTCCGTGACCACATAGCGGCCGTTTACCTCGGTGTGAATCACCCCGGCACCGGTGAGAAACTCGCAGCGGTTTTCGATCGAAATCCCCTGCGCAATCGCATAGTGTGACACCGCACGGGTGGCGTTGCCGCACATGGTCGCTTCGCTGCCGTCGCTGTTGTAGAACTCCCACTCAAAATCGTACTGCGCATGCGGGATCAACACCACCATTCCGTCGGCACCCACTCCGCCGTGACGGTCGCACAGCAGGCGCGCCAATTCGTGGCGCTCTTTGCGCTCGGTATCGTGGAAAATCACAAAATCGTTTCCGTTGGCATTGTATTTGGTCACAAACATCTTTTTCCTCTCTTCAAGGTATCTCTAAAAAGCGTCGAGGATCGCTCTTTTGGCCGTTTCGCACTCGGCTTGCAGCTGGGCAAGATCGCCGCTGTTGTCGATGATCCATGTTGCGCGGGCACGCTTGGTTTCGATATCGTCCTGAGCTCCCAGACGCTGCAGAGCTGACGCCTCGTCCAGCCCGTCGCGCTCCATCAATCGCTGCAGCTGCACCTCGCGGGGTGCATAGACGACCAGGACGCGCTTGATCGGGTAGGTACCGCGCTCAAAAAAGAGCGGCAGGTCGATCAGGTAGGGCTGAGCCAGTCGATCCTGTTCGCGGGCACGACGTTCGATCGTGGCGCGAATGGGTGGATGGACGATCGCTTCAAGCTCGCGTCGTCTGGCCGCATCGCCAAAGACGATCGCCCCCAATGCCTTGCGATCGACGATCCCGTCTGGGACAACCGCTTCGCCAAAACGTTCGGCGATGGTCGCGTGATGCTGCTGCAACACCTCGTGGGCGATCGCATCGGCATCGATGACATGCCAGCCTGCATCAACAAACCAGCGCGCGACGGTACTCTTGCCGGTCGCAATCCCTCCGGTGAGAACCACCGCGTAGTCGTACATGCTCTTCCTTTGGTGGGTCTCAGTAGATCTCAATCACTTTGTATCCATCGCCCGTTCGTTTGACACGGGTTGGCTTCGAACCGTTTTGGGGGGCGACAACCAGTGAGTGGTTGACATCGGTCGCATGCTGCTTGACTCGCTTGCCATCGATCACCACAACCTCTTTGGTTTTGCGATGCTTTGCGCGCTTTTTTGCGGCCTCAGCGGCGCGATAAGGGCCCCGCTGTTCGGCATCGTACCGATAGATATCCTTGCGGAAATTGAGGTATCCATACGGATCGATAAAGGCGGTGAGATAGACAATATCGATTGGGACAGGATGGTGGAGAACGATGGTCTCCTTTTCGGTTCCCTCGAGACGCTTCATCACCTCATCGACATCGATATTGCCATTGAACTCTGCCAGAGACTCAAGGAGTTCACGCGGTTTTTGAATCCGCATACAACCATGACTAAAGGCCCTCTGGCTGCGGAAAAAGAGCTTTTTGGACGGAGTGTCATGGATGTAAACCGAAAAGTCATTTGGGAACATAAATTTGATTTTTCCCAGGGCATTGTGGCGGCTGGGTACCTGCATAAAATAGTAGGGAATAGGTTTGTCGTTGCCCAGATACTGCGACCAGTCAACCGTACCCGGGTCAACCCGCGGTGAGGTTTCGTCCCACGAGGTACGCACAACCTTGCCCTGCGCTTCATAGTGATAAGGGTCACGAATCAGATTGGGCAACATTTCGTGTCGTACGATGCTCTCGGGGATCTTCCACCAGGGATTGACCACGATGTACTGCATGCGATTGTGAAACACGGGTGTCGGATGATCGGGCTTGCCCACGACGACACGAATGGTGGTCACCAGTGCATTTTGGTTGAAAAAGTTGAGACGAAATGCTGGAATGTTCAATTCGATCCGCGTGGTGGCCTCTTTGCGATAAAACCATTTGATCCTGTCCATATTGAGCCGCAGAGCATCGACGATCTGTTGGGGTGTCACATTGAGAGCCGCACGGGTTTGTCGGCCGATCACACCGCTCCCCTTGAGGCCATTGCGCAGCTGAAAACGCTTGACCGCGTCGGCCAGACACGTATCGTATTTGGGAGAATCCATCGGGGCCTTGCACTCTTTGAGATCCCCCAGGATCTTTAAACGCTTTCGAATGGCAGGGATAACCCTGGGGTGGGATTGGCCCGGCTTCAGCACGCCAAACTTCGGCAACGCCGGCCACGGCTCCTGACGTGCAAGTCGAATGTATCGTATCAGCTCCTGGCGCAACCGCGCATACCCAAAACGTATCGGGTCCGCCGCTGCAAACGCACGGGAAAGATTGCCATCGGTCAGCGCGTCGTTGAGCACCGATACAGGTGAAGCTTTGGGCGCATAGGTCTTCCAGCCCACTTTGACCTTGTAGCGCTTGCTCCGTGCTTCGAGCTTGCGTGCAAACGATTGCCAGTCGATCGCACCGTAAATGCGGTTGCGCGCATACGCCAGATAGAGCCGTGCGAGACTGATCTCCTGCGCAACACGCGCTTTGAGCGACTGGTTGGCATCTTTGGGGGTGTTAGCGAGTGCCTTTTGGGCCTGCTGCAGACGCGTGTGTACCGGCAACTCCGGCGTAAGGGTCGGATCGGTTTCGACCAGCTGGATGAGCGCCTTTCCAAAGGGGCTGAGCCCGGAAGCCTTGACCCAGATCGGCGCATAATAGAGGTCACGATAGAGCGCATCCAGTGCCGGAAACTTCTCGTGACTGATCTGTTGCTCAATCTGAGTTGAAACGGCATCGAAAAACGCGACATCGCCGCTCGCGGCTCCGGTGCCTTCTGCCTGCAGCTGGCCAAATGCGATGCACACCAGCACCGCCCATATTTTCCAACGTTTTGTTCCTGTTGCCTGTGTGATTCTATCCATTGAATGATCCTGCTGTTTTTTGTAAGGATACCTCGGCAACACAGTCGCGCACACACCGCACCAAATGTTTTGCCCATGCTGGAAGTGTCTCCACCCCATTCTTATAATCCGCCAGGGTCCATACCGGGCCTTTAAAACATATCATACAACATGGACAAAACAATCTCGCTGCTCTGCCGGAAAAGTTTGTGCTGTTTTGCAAGGTACCTTTCGACCGATTATACACAAAAAGTGCTTGCGAATGGTCGCGCAACACCTTGGTGAAGTTTTTGCCTGCAGTCCGTCAATGCGCTTCGGGCTCCTGTTGCAACACTTCGATCCTCTCAGCCTCCTCCCGGCGCAGGGCAACTGTCGTTGTCCCCACCACTACCTCAAGCGTCTGGCGTGCCAGGGAACACTCCTGCACCCGAACCGTCTCGCCCGGAAAGAGCCCAAACGATGCGAACCGATCTCGCAACGCTTTGTCGGCATTGATCCGCAGGATCTCCCCCTGCTCTCCTCGCTCCAGTTGACTCAAAACCATCTCAACCTCCTATACAATAAATTGCGTGATCCCCCGCGCGGCCAGAGCCATCACCCATGCTGTCACCGTGGTGAAGAGAAACAGATAGGCCAGATACTTCCACCCACCCGCTTCGCGGGCAAACACTGCCGAAGCAGCAAAACAGGGCAGATAGATCATCACAAAGACAATAAACGCTATCGCTGCAGGCAGCGGAATGTTTTGCCGCAACGCCTCTGCCAACCCTGCGTCGTTTTCGTCGCTCTCGCCTTGTGCATACAGCACCCCCAGCGTCGAGACGACCACCTCTTTGGCCGCCAGGCCTGCTTCGAGTGCGACGCTCATGCGCCAGTCAAATCCCAGTGGAGCGAAAAAGGGCTCGGTTGCCTTGCCGATGCGGCCAAGATAGCTCTGCTCAAGCTGTGCGGCGACCTGCTCGTGCGCAAGCTGGGTTTTCTCTTCGGTGCTGTGTGCCTGAGCCATGCGGGTTTCGTAGGACTGCTCAAGTGCTGCGTTTTGGGGATAGTTGCTCGCAAACCACACCAGCACCGATGCGGCCAGGATAAATGTTCCCGCCTTTTTGAGGTAGCTGGCTGCCTGCGCATAGACCGTATGCCAGATCAGGCGCCACGAGGGCCAGCGGTATTTGGGCATCTCCATCACAAACGGCTCCTCGTCTCCCTTGAAAACAAATGTTTTGAGCAGACGCGCCATCACCAGCCCCAGCAATGCCCCGCTGATGTAGATCAAAAAGAGGATATTGCCCGCCTGTTCTTTGCCGAAAAACGCCCCGGCAAAGAGCACATAGATCGGCAGGCGCGCTCCGCAGCTCATGAAGCCGATGATAAAGAGCGTAATGAGGCGCTCGCGCTCGTTTTTGAGCGTGCGGGCGGCCATGTAGGCCGGTACCGAACAGCCAAATCCTGTCACGAGGGGAATGAAGCTCTTACCGTGCAGGCCGAATTGATGGAAAAAGCCATCGAGCAGAAATGCCACTCGCGCCATGTATCCGGTGGTCTCCAACAAAGCGATCCCCAGAAAAAGGATCAAGATATTGGGCAAGAACATCACCACCGCACCCACGCCGGCGATGATGCCGTCTGCGACAATGTCGCCGGCGATTCCCTCGCCCAGCACGGCGCGCGCCTGATCGGCCAACCAGCCAAATCCTGCATCGATCCACTCCATCGGCAGTGCACCCAGCGTAAAGGTCGCCTGAAAGAGCAGCCACATAAAAAAGAGAAACAGCGGAATGCCGAGAATTTTGTTGATCAGCAGCTTGTCAATCTTTTGCGTGGTGTTTTTGGCGCGCATTGAACGCAGGCTCATCACCTCCATCTTGGCCCCTTTGGCAAAGGCGAAGTGCTCATCGGCAAAGATCTGCTCGATCGATTTGGAGTCGCTGTGCAGATAGATATGCTCAAGCGCCTCGCGCACAATCGGCAGCAGCTCGATCCAGATCGGCTGGTCGTGCAGTGCGCGATAGACGTCGGTATCCTCCTGGAGCAGGCGCACCGCGAGTTGGCGCAACGGAATGTCACTGCGGTAGTGGTGTTCCTGGAAAAAGGTTACGATCCGTTCGATCTCCTCTTCGATCGGGTCGCTGTAGATGATCTTGGCAGTGGTGTGAGGCTTTTCGTACACATCCACGATCGCCTCTTTGAGCGCATCAATCCCCTCGCCGGTGGTTGCGCTGGCAGCGATCACCGGCACACCGAGGATGCGCGCCAGCTGATCGGCATCGATCTCGATTCCCTCTTCGCGCGCCTCATCCATCATGTTGAGTACGACGATCATCTTGCGCCCCGTCTCCATCAACTGCGCCGTCAGCAGCAGATTGCGCTGCAGATTGGTCGCATCGACGACGTTGACAATCAGATCGTAGGCCTCATGACGCAAAAACTGTTTGGTGACCTTCTCTTCGATGGTGTACTCGGTCAACGAATAGGCGCCGGGCAGGTCAATGATGTGCAGGGTGTAGTCGTCCCCGTCGCGTGGATCATGATAGAGAAACTCCACCTCGGTCTTATCCACCGTTACGCCGGAGAAGTTGCCCACTTTGAGGCGGGCATCGGTGATGGCGTTGATGAGCGAGCTTTTGCCGACATTGGGCTGGCCGGCCAAGGCGACCGTTATGGTTTTCATGACAGAGCGTTCCTCAAATAAGATATGTTAATTGCTATCGCCCTGAAAGTATAGTTGCCGCAATCTTCCAATCGACTTAAAATGATAAAAATTATCAATTTATCCTTTTTTGCTCAGCAGATCGCTGAAATCGGCCCCGGCCAGAAGAATCAGTTCGCCGTCAAAACGATCAACGCGCTTGTCGCCTTTTTTGAACATTTTTTTTAGCCGCTTGACAATCTTTTCGCGCTTGTTTTTTTTGCGAATGCCATACTCATCGAAAAAGTC
>CAZWMZ010000176.1:0-5453 GCA_964634965.1 uncultured Nitratifractor sp.
GTCAAGGTCGTGAACGCGTAGTTGGCCACCTGCGGGCGGGCGTTTGAGAGGGTAGAGATCAGTGTCGATTTGCCCACGTTGGGAAAGCCGACCAACCCCACATCGGCGATCGATTTGAGCTCCAGTCGCACGGTGCGCTCCTCGCCGGGCAAGCCGGGCTGTGCATAGGTGGGACGCTGGTGGTTGGATCGCTTGAAGTGGACGTTGCCCAGTCCTCCTTTGCCTCCTTCGAGGAAGAGTACCTTTTCGCCGGACGTGACCAGATCGAGCAGCACCTCACCGCTGGATGAATCGATCACCTGTGTACCAGGCGGAACGGTGATAATGGTATCTTTGCCTTTGCGGCCGTAGCGCTTGCGTCCCTCGCCGGGGCGACCGTTTTCGGCCTGGATCACTCGACGGCCGCGCAGAGCCGAGAGGGTATCGGTGTTGGCATCGACACGAAAATAGACCGAGCCTCCCTTGCCACCGTCACCACCATCGGGTCCGCCATTGACCACAAACTTTTCGGTCCAAAACGAGACACACCCCGCCCCGCCCTTACCGGATCGTATCGTCAACTCTACCTGATCGACAAACATCTACTGTTCTCCTTTTGCATCGGCAAAAAACATAAAAAAGATCCACAAAACCGTTCCATAGACAAAGATCGAAAGCACCACCACCCCGATCGTCACCGATTCAAAGAGCTCCCGATGGGGCAGATCGTGCGGCAGCATGTGCACGAGAATGATCGAGAGGGCTCCCTTCATCCCGCTGAACGTCAGCACAAACCATCCGCGTACGCCTACGGGCTTGATCGCTTCGGTGCGGCTGCCAAGAAAAGCAAATTTGGCCATCGAGAGCGCCCGAATCAGGGTCGTCACCCCAAAGAGAATGACGATTTCGCGCCAATAGGAAAAAAGCGTCGCCACATCGACCATCTCTGCCAGCAGGAAAAAGATCACAACAGCCGCAATGTAGCCAAACTCCCGCGCCATCTCATAGATATACTCCATCCGCTCGTGCGTCGTAGCGACGTAACGGCTCAAGAGACGGCGGCGGTACGCCTGACTGTAGCGACCCGAAGGAGCGGTCAACTCTTTTTTGTGCAGCACAATGTCGCGGTCGATGAAGTATTTGGTCGTTACCACCGCGACGATCAGAGTCAAAATCCCGCTGATATGAAAATGTTCGGCCAACACATACGCGCCATACGCCTCGACGACAAAGGCGAAAAATTCGCTCCGCTTATCGTCAAAGAGTTTCAAAAAGAGGTAAAAGCCAAATCCCAGCCCCAGCCCCAGCAGGGTGCTGAGCGAAAAGACCTTCAGCGACGCCACGGTCGCGCTCATGACGCTCATCTGCCCGTGCACCATCCATGGCAATCCGATGAAGAAAAACGCAATGACAGCCGTCGCATCGTTGCCGAGCGATTCGCCTTCGATGAGCACTTTGGTGCGGTGCTCGACACCTGAAAACTGCGAGAGGATCGACTGCACGCTCACTGCATCGGTCGCCATATTGATCGCAAAGAGCGTCACATAGGCTCCCAGACTCAAGCCGGCAAAGAGGTCGAGATAGTAGAGACTCGCCCCCGCCGCGATCGAGATCGCCACCGAGATCACCGCGAGATAGAAGATCTCAAACCAGTAGTGACGGATATCCTCAAAGTGCAGATGCAGCGCATCGGCCATAAAGATCAGCGGGATCGCGAAGACCACCAGCGCATCAAAATCGTTTTTCAGATCGAGCGGAATCGCCTGAGGAAAAAAGGCATAGATGCTGTACGATCCGATCAGCAACAGAAAGACCGAGGGGATCCGGGTGTGAACGGCAACGGCATTGGAGACGATCACCAGCAGCAGGATCGTCATGACGGTGATTTCGATGGCAAACGAATGCATATCTCTTCTTTGGGTCAAGCTGTCCGACGAACGGATACCGTCATTGTACTGAAAAAACGGTGAAGGGCACCTCCTGCACAATCACGTCTGTGCATCTGCACCCTCGTTCATGCTCTCTGGCATCGTAAACGGACGCTGAAATGGGAAGGAAATAGGAGCAGATGCACTGCCCGGATCAACGGCAGTGCGTGACGAGGAGGCGGGGCGCTCAGGCGGGAACGACAGAGACCTTCTTCTGGCGTGCCGTACGGTTTTCAAATGTAACCACACCTTCAATCAGAGCGAAAAGCGTGTGGTCTTTTCCCATGCCGACACCGTTGCCGGGATGGATCCTGGTGCCGCGCTGGCGCACGATAATGTTGCCAGGAATCACGCGCTCACCGCCATACTTTTTGATTCCGAGACGTCGTCCGACCGAATCGCGGTTGTTCTGGGTTGAACCTTGACCTTTTTTGTGTGCCATTGCTAAAACTCCTTAGGCGATTTTGGTAATGCGAACACGCGTAAAGTCGCGGCGAAAACCGCGCTTGAGCTTGGAATCTTTCCGGCGTCGCTTCTTGAAAATGACGACTTTTTTGTCGCGCCCTTCGTTGATCACCTCACCGGTGACAACGGCTCCTTTAACCAGCGGTGTTCCGAGAGTCAACTCGCCATTGTCGATCGCCAGGACCTCCGTGAACTCAACAGTACTTTTGGGTTCCAGGCCCATCTTGTCGAATGCGATAATATCGCCCTCTTGAACCTTGAACTGCTGGCCGCTTGCTTTGATGATTGCGTACATAGCATACCCTTGTGTAAAATCTCTATCGGTATCGAAAAAAGTTCGAGATTATACCCAAACGATTATTAGAATACTCTGAAGAGGCCTGTCCCTGCGGTCGCCGCCAACGCACAGAACGGCCCTCAAGCATCGATACGTGCAATGCAGTCGATTTCGACCTTCGCATTTTTGGGCAGTCGAGAGACCTCAACGGTACTGCGTGCCGGTCGGTGCAATCCAAACGCTTCAGCGTAAATCGCATTGATCGTCTCAAAATCGTCCAGATCTGTCAGATAGATGGTTGTTTTGATCACTGTTTCCATCCGTGCACCCGCTGCTTCAAGCACCTGCCGGAGGTTGGCAAGCACCTGTCGCGCCTGTGCATCCACTGTCTCACCAACAAGCATGCCGTCCGGCCTCAATCCGATCTGTCCTGAGGTGTACACAATCTCTCCAGCACGAACCGCCTGAGCATACGGTCCAATCGCTTTGGGCGCGTGATCGGTGTGGATGGTCTCTATCATAATCGACTCCTGATGGTTGAGTATCTTGCATGAACGTCCACGCAATCCTCCTCAATTGTTCTCATAAAAGACATAGCTGGTCGAGTAGTCCGAAAACTCAAAATAGACCTTTTTTTCGCCGGGGTCTTTTTTGAAGTTGAAGTTGCGATCGTCGATCCCGTAGCCATACCGGTAGGGGCGCGGCTTGCCGTCATTGGTGCCATAAGCGGTGGAGAGCTTGTCGATGAAAATAAACCGTTTGACCAGCTTGGTGCCGGCATAGACATCGAGTACGCCATTGGTGCCGGTCCAGTTCTGGATCGAGCGACTCAGGCTGTTCTGGGTCTCCTGCGTGCAGCCACTCATCAGGACCGCTGCTGCCGCAACGCCACTGAGCATCAATGCTTTCATGGAATCTCCTTATTTGGGATACGTGATTGTACCATATTTGACTCTTCACGAATCTTTTCGAGAGCAAATTTGGTCAAGAGCGGTCCAAGCAGTTCATGCACCATCGTCGTCGCGATGATCACATTGAGCATGATCGGCGCCATGATCCCAAAGCCCGCCTCCTGCTGCAGTGACAACGCCAGACCAATCGCAATGCCCGCCTGGGGAAAGAGAGCAAGCCCCAGATAGCGACGCACATCCGATGAGGCACCGGAGACGCGCCCACCCAGCCAAACCCCCAGCACTTTGCCAACAAATCGAAAGAGGATATAAAGTACGATCACCATCGGCATGGTCGAGACAAACCCTACATCCAGATGCATCGCAGAGAGGGTAAAGAAGAGCATGAAGATGATCTCTTTGAGGTGAAAATCAAACTCCCGCTTGACCAGATAGAAGTTGCGCGCTGAGAGATTGGAGAGTACCACCCCCATTGCCAGCGATGCCAGTAACGGCTCCAGACCAAGAAACTCGCTTGCGCTGTACACAACAAAGATCATCCCCAGTGTCGATGTGGTTTTGATGCTGCGGTAGTTGCGAAAGACCCGATCAATCATCTCCGAGACGACCGCACCTGCCCCGCCAAGCGCAAGGGTGAAAAAGAGTTTGGGGAGAATCTGAGCATACGCCTGCAACGCGTTGGTGGTGATCTCAAGATGCACGCCCGAGACGATCAGCACAAAACTAAACAAAACCAACGTAATGGCATTGTCCACGGCCACCACTCCCAGCAGGAAGGAGCTGAAGGTTCCTTTGGCTTTGAGTTCGTGGATCACAGCCAAAATCGTCGCCGGCGCTGTCGCCGAAGCCAGCGCCCCAAACAGCAGCGACACCGCCAGACGATAACGTTGCGACAGCCCAAAATCGAGCGACGAAAACATCGCATAGAGCACCGATCCAATCAGCACAAACGTAACCACTGCTTCGAAAATCGAGATGATGGTGATCTGCCGCCAGACCGATCGCAACACCTCATACTTGAGATTGGCTCCAATGAGAACGGCGATCAGGGAGAGGGACATGTTGATGATCACATCGCTGCCGGCAACAAACGTTTCCGGTACGATCCCCATCATGTTGGGCCCAATAAAAAAGCCCAGGATCAGATAGCCAACAACGTTGAGCATTTTGAATTGGTAGCTGACCCATTTCATAAACGCGCCCAGCACGAAGATCAGCCCAACATAAAAAAGCTCCTGCATCCACTCTCCTCAAAACAATTCCGTCATGATACACTATTTTGCAGGATTATTCAATGTAAAACCTGCACCCCAATGCATTCAGGGGCTTCGCATAAAAATCATCGCCGAAACTGCAGGGGGCGACTCACATGGTACACAAGCCCCTCAAAGACAAGCATGGCGCACACTCAGCAACTCCTCGCTCGGGATTTGAGTTGAGTTGCACGCATCGACCACAAAACCAACCAGCAAAGCTCAAAGCCCTGCAGTCGCAAAAACAGCACGCGGTGGATACCTGAGCGCATCAGGGCAAACGTCGATCACTACGCTTGTCGGTACGCCTGATCATACCGACAGGGCAAAGGTACGAATGCTGGGTGCACCTTCTGAGTCAAACGTCAGATAATAGAGAGTATCTTTTTTGACCGGCAGGCCAGCCAGATAGCGCAAAGCCAGATTGGCTTGCAGGGATGCTGCCTGCATCACCATCGGCGCTGCGATGCCAGCTGGAGTATGCTCAGCACTCCCAAAAGCACCAAAATCAGCCCGTTCAAACAGACACACCTGTGCATGAAACGCCTCGACGCTGCCGTAGACCCAGGGGATCCCCTCTCGATGCGCCCAGGCGTCCATCGAGCGTCGCACGGAGAGATTGTCCGTTGCATCAAGGAGC
>CAZWMZ010000177.1:0-2656 GCA_964634965.1 uncultured Nitratifractor sp.
AAGGGCGGCAGATCGCAGTGGATCACCTGCCCAGTCGCATGCACCCCGGCATCGGTACGCCCACTGCCAACGATGGGGCTGTTGATCCCCAGTGATGCGAACGCCTCTTCGAGTACGTTGGTGACGGTATTGTGGGTGTGCTTTTGACGCTGGAATCCCTCGAAGGAGGAGCCGTCATAAGCGATGACTGCTTTGATGCGCATGCGTTTTCCACTTTTGTTTTGAAGCAATGAAAAACTACCGATACACAATCCAATGGATCAAATCAGCCGTCTGGGCATCGAACAGATAGACAATCAGCGTCGCAAGAGCTAGAAAAGGGACGAAAGGCACCATCGTATCTTTGGCAAACAGCGAGGGGACGATGGCGAGGATCGCTGAGAGGAATAGGGCGACGAAGAAGTTGGGGAATCCCAATAAGGCGGCCATGGTGCCAGCGACGATGACGTCGGCTTCGCCCATCGCTTCTTTGCGGGCGACTTTGGAGATAATAAAAGCCAGCAGCCAGAGGCCTCCGGCGGCGATGGCGGCGTTGATCGCGGCGTTAGTTAGGTCGAGTCTGAAAAGATGTGGCCCGATCAAGGCTGCGCCAAGTGCGAAGAAGTTGACCGAGTCGGGAACCGCATAGTATTTCAGATCGATCACCGAGAGCGCCAGCAGGGCAGTAAACGAAGCCGCGACAAAAGGAAACCACCACACCGGTCCAATTTTGAGATAGAGGATCAGCCAGAGCAGGGCGGTTGCGAGCTCGATGAGGGGGTACTGGATCGAGATTTTTTCGCCACAAAAGGCGCATTTGCCCCGCAAAAAGAGCCACGAAAAGAGCGGAACGTTGTGGTACCAGCGCAAGGGATGGTTGCAGGCGGTGCAGTGTGAGGCGGGATAGGCGATGTTTTCGCCGCGTGGAATGCGGTAGATAACGACATTGAGAAACGAGCCGATCATGAGCCCCAGCAGCGTCGCGCCGATGCCCCCGATGAGTGCCAGGCTCATCCGATACCTCCAAAACGCCGTTCGCGCCCCTCGTAGATGTCGATGATCTGCTCGAGCTCATCGGGTTTAAAATCGGGCCACAATGTATCGGTAAAGACAAATTCTGCATAGCTTAGCTGCCACAGCAGATAGTTCGACAGCCGCTGTTCGCCGCTGGTGCGCACCAGCAGATCGGCATCGACGTAGGGGGTGTCGAGCGCAGCACCCAGGCTCTCTTCGGTCACGGGCGTGCCGGCATCGATGAGACGGTTGACCGCACGGACGATCTCATCGCGGCTGCCGTAGTTGAGGGCGAGTACCTGGGTGAGGGCAGTGTTGTTTTTGGTGGTCTCTTTGACCTTGGCGATCGTTTTTTGCAGCTTAGGAGAGAAGCGCTCGATGTCGCCGATGGTCTCCAGTCGGACGTTGTTTTCCATGTAGACGGGGATCTCTTTGGTCAGGTACCGATCGAGCAGCCGCATCAAAAAATCCACCTCCATCTTGGGGCGTTTCCAGTTTTCGGTGCTGAAAGCATAGAGCGTGAGAGTCTCGATGGTGGGATGGAGCGAGCAGTAGGTGGTGATGTCGCGTACCCGTTCGGCTCCCTCTTCGTGTCCTTTGGTGCGTTTGAGGCCGCGTTCGTGAGCCCAGCGGCCATTGCCATCCATGATGACGGCGAGGTGTCGGAGTGTGTTAGTCTTTTTCATGGTCGAGTTTGCTGCTTTCGTCGAGGATTTTCAATGCCAGATCGAGTTTGGGGTGGCGCCCCAGATCGACTTCGTGGTCGCGGGTGAGGAAGATCACACGGTTGTCGTCGGTGCCGAAGCTCTCATGGTCGTCGAGCAGGTTGAAGCAGACCGCATCGACCCCTTTGCGTTCGATCAAGCCGTAGGCGTTGGCCTGGCCGTTTTGGCTGTCCATTTCGGCTTTGAATCCGACAGTGAGGATGCCGTGCTTGTCGATGCTTTTGAGGATATCGGTCGTTTGCGTCAGCTCAAGCGACCATTCCGAACCGAGCGTATCTTTTTTGAGTTTGCCCTCCTGAGCGAATCGGGGCGCAAAATCGGCTACGGCTGCTGCCATAAACAGGTAGGGGGTCTTCTGGATCCAGTGTACCGGATCGGCGGTGTTCATGCTCGGTTTGCTCAGTTTGCCTTTTTTGGCCACACGGATCGAATCGACCACATATTCGTGCATTTCGGCGGCATCTTCGACATCGATGGTGTAGATCTCACCGGGCAGATCCTCATGCGGCATGGTCGAGATATAGCACACATCGGCTCCGCGCAGGTAGAGGGCGGTTGCGAGTGCTTTGCCCATCTTGCCGCTGGAGTAGTTGGAGAGGTAGCGCACTTCATCGAGCCGTTCGCGTGTGCCGCCACCGGTGACGACCACCTTGCGATCTGCCCAAAAGGGATCGATCATCAAGGCTTTGGCTGCCTGCCACTACATCTCGATCGGATCGGCCAGTGCGCCGTTGCCTTCAGCGCCGCAAGCCAGGAGCTTGGATTGGGGGCGGATGATGTGTACGTCGTTGACGCCGAGCATCTTGAGGGAGCCTTCGGTGTAGGGGTTGGCGATCATCTGCGTGTTGGCGGCTGGCGCAACAAGCAGCGAGCCGCTGTAGGCCAGAGCCGTCTGCAGCAGAAGCGTATCAGCGATCCCTTTGCTGAGCTTGTTGATG
>CAZWMZ010000178.1:0-3269 GCA_964634965.1 uncultured Nitratifractor sp.
GAGTCGTTTCATACGCCTGCTCTCTCGGTGGCGCGAGCCAGTTGTTCCAGTGCCGCACGCAACACATCGGGTGTGGTGCCGATGTTGAGTCGCATGTAACCCGATCCGGCTGGACCAAAATGGGTGCCGGGATTGAGAGCCAGTCTTGCTTCTTCGATAAAGAGACGTTGCAGTTGCTCTTCTGTCAGCTGCAGTTGTCGGCAATCGAGCCAGATCAAAAAGGTCGCTTCAGTCGGAACCGGAACGATCCGGGGAATCCGCTCTGCAAGAAATTGACGCACCAGAGAGATGTTGTTTTGAAGGTGCACTTTGAGCGCATCGAGCCAGGCTTCCCCTTCGGGGGTGTAGGCAGCCTTAAGTGCTTCGATCCCAAAAGGATTGCCGTGTGGCAGCCCAAGCCGATCGTAGATGCGTCGATAGGCTGAGCGAATCTGCGGATCGGGAATGATCGCAAACGAGGTGTTGAGTCCAGCAATGTTAAAGGTCTTGGAGGGGGCATGAAGTGTCAAGGTGTGCTTGCGAGCCGTCTCCAGCATACCGATGGGCAGATGAGGACGGTCATAGACGATATCGCTGTGAATCTCATCGGCGACAATAACAACATTGTGTTGCTGACAAATCTGTGCCATGCGCTCCAGCTCATCCTGGTCCCATGCGCGGGTAGTGGGGTTGTGCGGGGAGCAGAGAAGAAAAAGCGATGCCTCGGCCGCTTTGGCTTCAAAGTCATCCCAGTCGATTCGGTAGCGCTCCCCGTCATGGATCAAACGGTTCTCCAGCAGCGTGCGTTCGTTGCGATGTACAGCCTCCATAAAGGGGGGATAGATGGGTGTCTGGATCAGAACGCCTTCGCCGGAGCGGGTCAGGGCGGCTATGGCAGTATTGATCGAAAGAACGACACCATGATCGGGCACGATCCACTCTCGATCGATGCTCCAGCCAAACCGTGTATGATACCACCAGATGATCGCATCAAAAAAGGCCTCATCGTAACGGGTATAGCCATAGACTGGATGCGCGGCACGGTGTGTCAGGGCTCTGTGAACCTCTTCCGGTACCGCCACATCCATGTCAGCCACCCACAATGCTGTCAAATCGTCTCGTCCAAATCGCGGGGCCATCTCGTCCCACTTGATCGCACCGCTTCCGCGGCGCTCTACTGCTGCAAATGCCATGGCTCTTTTCGCTTTAGAATTCAATGTTTTCTTTGGAGCTCTCGATCAGGCTGACGATCAGCGTGTAGGTGTTGGCGATGACCGCTCCGATGACCAGACCGACCGCCAGGGAGTTGTTGTGGTAGAAATACATCGCAAAAAAGGCCGGGATCAGGTGCAGATCGGCCACAAACGATCCGGCCAGCAGCTCAGCTGAGAGGATGTTGCGCACCCCGATCTTGAGCAGCGTCGAGATTATGTTGATGCTGCCCGCCAAAAAGAGAGCAAACAGACTATCCTCATAGAGAAAACCCGCGCTGGTTGTCAGGCTCATCAACGTAAAAAAGACATAAAAGACCTTGCCCCACTTCATTGTTTTACCCCTTTTTTTAATTTTTAATTTTTAATTTTAATTTCATACAGTTCCCTGCTCATACATAGCGCGCAATTTCTCTTTCTCTTTTTCGCGGCGGAGTTTGTCGGCTTCTTTGGCGCGGAAGGCACGCACATCAAAACCCAGCCACATCAGGATCGGCGAAGCGATAAAGATCGACGAGTAGGTTCCTACGATGACCCCCACCAGCAGCGTGAAGCTGAAGCTGTTGATGATCTCGCCGCCAAACAGATAGAGCGTCAGCACCACAAAAAAGGTTGTCAGCGATGTCAGGGTCGTACGCGAGAGGGTGCGGGTGATCGATTCGTTAATGATGGCACCCAGATGGGGATCTTTGATCGTGCGGATCCCTTCGCGGATGCGGTCAAAGACGATGATGGTGTCGTTGAGTGAGTAGCCCAGCAGGGTCAAGATCGCCGCAAGGGTGTCGAGATTGACCTCGATCCCAAAGAGCGCAATCGCTCCTGAGGCGATGCTCACGTCGTGCACCAGCGCCAGCACCGATGCGACCGCAAACCGCCACTCGAACCGAAACGACACATAGATCAAGATGCCCAAAATCGCCAGCGCCATGGCTGTCAAACCTTTGGTGCGCAGCTCATCACCGATCTTAGGGCCGACCATGTCGACGCGGCGCACCTCAAATGTTCCGGTCGATTTGAGCAGCGATCGCACCTCGTCTCCGACATCTTTTCCGACGACTTTTGAGCTCGTTTTGGTGCGGATGACGATCTCATCATCGCTGCCAAAATAGGTCACGCTCGCGGCGGCGTAGGTGGGGTTGGCCTTGAGGGCTTTGCGTACCTTGACGATGGGGGCTTTTGTGTCGTATTTGACCTGAATCAGCGTCCCGCCGGCAAAGTCGATTCCGTAGTTGAACCCTTTGGTAAAGAGCAGCCCCCACGAGAGAAGCACGAGCACCAGCGAGAGCAAACCAAATGTGCGGCCTGCTCCCATGAAATTGATCGGTTTTTTGTAGCGAAAGAGCTCCATTATTTGCCCCCCTCAAGTTTGATGCCAAACCAGCGACCCAGTCTGGCCTTTGTGATCCGGTGCAAGAGCATCTGGTAGATCCCGTGCGTGCCCAAAATCGCCGTGAGCATCGAGGCCAAAATCCCGATGCTCATCGTCAGCGCAAATCCTTTGATCGGTCCCGTGCCATAGGCATACAGCACCACCGCCGAGATCAAGGTCGTGATGTTGGCGTCCCAGATGGCCGTAAAGGCGTTGGCGTACCCCTCTTCGATCGCTTTGGGAACCGAGGCGCCCCGATAGAGGAGTTCGCGGATCCGTTCGTTGATGATGACGTTGGCATCGACCGCCATACCGACGGTGAGTACGATACCTGCCATCCCCGGCAGCGTCAAGGTCGCCCCAAAAAGCGCCATGACCGCCAGGATCAAAAAGAGGTTGCCCACCAGCGCAATGTCGGCGATGATACCGGCATATCCATAGTAGAAGATCATAAACACGACTACCAGCGCAAACCCAAGGATCAGCGCAAACATGCTCGCCTGAATGCTGTCGGCTCCCAGGCTCGGCCCGACGCTGCGTTTTTCCATCACATAGACCGGTGCGAGCAGGGCACCTGAGCGCAAGGCGATGGCGACGTCGTTGGCTTCGTTGAGGGTGAAGTTGCCCGAGATCTGGCCGCGTCCACCGCCGATGCGTTCACGGATCACCGGAGCAGAGTAGACCTTGCCATCGAGCACGATCGCCATCCG
>CAZWMZ010000179.1:0-1602 GCA_964634965.1 uncultured Nitratifractor sp.
GAATTTTTCCTGAATGATCGTGCGTACCATGTAGAGACCGATGCCGGTACCCTTTTCGGCCTTGGTGCTGAAGAAAGGCTCGAAGATTTTTTCCAGATATGCTGGATCGATGCCACCGGCATTGTCGGCAACAGTGATAAACGCTTGAGCGTTGCGTGCACGTGCAGTCAGGGTGATTTGCGCCCGTTCAACACCGCGTTCGATCAAGGCATCCCGGGCGTTGCCAATGAGGCTGAGAAAGACCTGTGCCAGTTCATTGGGATGTCCGTAGAGGTGGATTGTCTCTTTCTGGTCGCAAGAGATGGTGATGTTTTTGTGGGCCAGATCGTATCCGATGATCTCGATAACTTTGTCGTAAGCTTCGCGTGCGGTGAACAAAATCGCTTCGCCTTCGGGTTTGTAGAAGTCCTTGAAGTGATCGATCGTATCGCTCATAAAAAAGATCTGCTCATGGGCCTTGGTGAGCATGCTGCCAAGGGTCTCCGACGAGAGTTTGTTGTGCGCGTTGTAGGCTTTGAGGTTTTGAAGAATCAGGCTCAAGCGTGTGAGAGGGTGACGCCACTGGTGGGCGATATTACCAATCATTTCGCCCAGTTCTGCCAGACGAGCCTGATGCATGAGCATACGATCTTTTCGAGCATTTTCTTCGGTTTTTTCGGTCACACGTTGTTCGAGTGACTGGGTAAGATCGTGCAACTCCTCCTGTTGGCGGGTCACTGTTGCAAACATATGTTCAATCGGGCGTGAGAGCAGATAGGCCAACGGAAAAGCCCCCAGAAACAGCAGCACCATCATCAACGTTACGAGTCGGTAATCCTGCTCTTTGAACGCGATAACGGTGTTGGGTTTGGGACGAAACGCGACGTTGATCAGCTCGGTCCCCATCGGGATCGTTTTGGCATAGATTTTTTGCGTCTCATCAAGATAGGTTTGATCGGGCTTGGTCGGAATCGCATCGATGGGGATGGTGGGCAAAAGATCGGTGATGGGTTTGGGCTCGATGCTTTTGTCGTAGTAGTGTCCCAACGCGTAGATCAAATACCCTTCCGTATCGAAAAGATAGGTTTCAAAGACCGGTGAATTGGTAAAAAGCGACACGATCGTCTCGGCAAAGGTATTGATGGTCAAGACCCCTTTGAATTTGCCTTTGAAATAGACCGGTGTCGAGACGCGAAAGACCGGCACGTAGGGTTGAACGACCCGACCGTTTTCGATGTTGAAATCGATTTTGGAGCTGTAAATCTCTCCTTCCGAGAGTTTGGCGGCTTCTTGAAAATAGTATCGATCTGATTTATCCTGCAGTTGGGTTTTTTGATAGGGGTATCCGCTGATGCGATCCCGATCGAACCGCAAGCGTTCCACGCCGTCTGCTCCGATAAAGCGCAGTTGCATGTAGTCGGCATGCTCAAGCATGATGGTCAAAAAGAGAAATTCGGCCTGTTTAATGTGTGCGGGATCGACGACGTAACTAAGAAAGTAGGGGTTGTAGGCAATCGACTGAAGACTGCGGGAGAGATCATCGAGGTACAGATCGATAAAGCGGCGTTTCCCATCCATTTGCAGATAGGTTTCGGTGCGGAACTGTTCGCGCTCTTTTTTGTC
>CAZWMZ010000180.1:0-2311 GCA_964634965.1 uncultured Nitratifractor sp.
GTGATCTGGGATTGTATTGGATGGTTGTCCAGTCGATCCAGCCGACTTTGAATCCCTGGTATTTGATAGGCAACCCCTCCTCAACACCGCTGATACGCCCAGCAAAATCAAACCAGAAGCGCGCCGGATGCTCGATCGTGCCGCCAATGCGCTCGCGAATCGCCTCGGAACGGCTCTTGTGGAGCGTAAAAACATGCTTCGGATTGGGCGGCGGATAGTTTTTGTCCAGTTTGCTGTCAAAACTGATGCCACCAAGGATCAGGCTCGTCAAGGGTGCCAGATCGAACGTCATGCGACCCCCCTCCATATTCAATGTCATCAGATCCTGATACCAGAAGGTGCTGGTGTCGTTGATGAGATGGGCATATTTTTGTTTGATAAACAGGACGATATTGACAGCCGATCGATCCGTACTTAACGTGATCTTGTCGATACTGCCCACCTGAATATCGCGAAAATAGACCGCTGCGCCTACGTAGACATTATCTACTTTATCAGTACGCAAGCGGACATAGATCCCCTCGTCGTTGCCGCGGTACGGTTCGTCCGATCCAGTAAACTCGGTGCGCAACTCTCCGGCATCGGGTGCAGCCGACATCACGATATAGGTTCCATGCAAAATCGTATCAAGCCCCCGTACACCGCTGTAATCGACCTGCGGCTTGACGATCCAAAAGTGAGTCGAATCGTTCAGATAGGGCTTGACCTCCTTGTGCATGCGGGCATAGACACTGACCCCTTCGCCTCCCTCCTGGAGCGTGATGCGGGTAATGATGCCAACCGTCACGTCGCGAAACTTAATCACACTCTCCTGTGTCACCAGGCCGCTGCTGTTTGGAAAATCGATTCGGATCTCCGATCCAAGGTTCGAAAAATGGCGATACACCAACGCAGCCGAGACAATCAGTGCGATCAGCGGAACGATCCAGATCGAGGTGAGGAAATGGACCGCACGACTCTCTTCAATCTGGGGATCAGGAACGGATCCCATCGGACCTCCTTCGTTTGGTTTGCGGATGCTCTCGGATCAAACGCGGATCAAACGAGAGCGCCGCGAGCATCGTAAAAAAGACCATCAGCACAAAAGCCGTCGCTCCTGGGCCAGCCAGTATCTGAAAGCTCTGATACCGTACCAGCCCTACCAGGATCGACACCACAAAGACATCCACCATCGACCAGGGGCCGATCCACTCGGTAATGGTATAGAGGCGATGGCGCAGGGTCTTGCTGCTTCGTACGGGGTAGTGTACACTTATTAAAAGATATAATAACACAATAAACTTCAAAATGGGCACAATGACCGATGCCAGCATGATAATGGCTGCCACCGCATACGATCCGCCGTCCCACAAAGCGATCACTCCACCGATAATAGTATTGTCGGAGCGCCCAAAGAGGTTGTCGATCTTGAGAATCGGATAGAGATTGGCCGGCAGATAGAAGATCATAGCCGTAATCAACAGCGCCCACGTTCGGCTCGCCCCTGCCCTGGGCTGGCGATAGATACGCGATCCGCACCGATGGCAATGGATAGGACCTCCATCGTCGTAGTTGACCGCATCGCAGATCGGACAACGCACCAGCTCATCCGAGTGAGCCCGTCGGGGTTGAGGCTGCTCAGGCATGGTAACGTCTCCGATAGATCTCCCACAATGCGCCGGTTCGTTTGTATTTGACCAGATAGAGATCGATGCCGACATAGAGCACCATCGCCCAGAATGACACCCCAAAACGAAACGCCACATCGTCGCTGAGTTTAATCAGTGCAACGAGAATGCTGACCAGAAAGATATCCGCCATGCTCCAGTGTTTGAGGTGGCTCAAAACGATCAGGAGACGTCGCACTGCAAGCGGGCGCATCCGTTTGCGCATCAAAACAGCCACAACCAGATAATCGATCATCACCAGCAACGGTACGGCAATCACCATCAAAAAAATTGCGATCGAAACAAGATAATAGCCGTTTTGGATCAACAGCCACACCGCATCCGGAGCGTTGGTGTAGTACTCTTTGCCCAAAAAATCGATGCGCACCAGTGGAAAAAGGTTGGCCGTCACAAACAGGATCAATCCCGTCAGCGACCAGACCATCGTGCGCTCCAGCTCGCGAGGATCGTTGTGGTAGAGCTCGGCGCCGCACTGAGTACAACGGGCCACGCTGCCCTCAGGTATCGCAACCTTGTGATGCAGTGTATTGCACTCTGGACAGATCAGATAGTGCTCCAGCTCTTCGGCGTTGTGCCGGCTGTGGGGTGGTTGCACGACCGTCTCAGTGGCCACGCAGCATCTCCACAACGATCGTCGCATAGGC
>CAZWMZ010000181.1:0-5008 GCA_964634965.1 uncultured Nitratifractor sp.
ACATCACGGGGTGCAGGGCCAGTGCCGCCAGTCGTGACGATAAGATCGCACTTTTTATCCCGCGCCAGCTCGACCAGGGTCGTCTCGATGCGCTGCTGCTCATCGGGGATACAGCGGTACTCGTATTCGATAGGATTGGTCAAGTACGCTTCCATCGTCTCCATGATCGCTTTGCCCGAAATATCCTCGTAGATCCCGGCATAAGCCCGATCACTCGTGGTCACGACGCCGATACGTATGGTCTCCATCTTTGCTCCTTAGATTTTCAATAACAATCGATCCAGCCACGCGGTACTCAGGATCCGTTTGGCATACCCCAGCAGATAGGTGGCTTTGGTGATGTAGTAACGCGGCCTGGGTGTGTCGGCCGAGAGGATCTCATAGACCGTCCGCGCGACCGCATCGGGCCCCAGCCCAAACGGAACACGTTTGGCTTTGCCCTGAACGGTGTCGCGATAGAGCTGCGCATGCACCGAGCCGGGATTGAGGCGCCGCAGCGTCTCGATGGCTGTCTGACGAAAATGCGATGCGATGGGACCGGTATCGAGCAGGACGGGGTAGATACCGGTTCCTTTGAGCTCCAGCCGCAGCGTATCGGTCAATCCTTCGACAGCGTACTTGCTGGCGTTGTAGATGCCGCGATAGGGCAAGGCCACCAATCCAAGCACCGACGAGTGCTGGATGATCTTGCCATACCCCTGACGACGCATCACGGGCAGGATCTGACGTGTACACTCATGCAGCCCAAACACATTGGTCTCAAACTGATCGCGCAACGCCTCGAGCGGCACATCCTCGACCGCCCCCATCTGGCCGTAGCCGGCGTTGTTGAACCAGATATCGATCTTGCCGTCGATGGCCAGCACCTTTTCGATCACCGCAGCGATCTGCTCCGGCTGCGTCACATCGAGCTGCATCGCATGCTCAAAACCCATCGTACGCAGCTTCTCGACATCCTCGGCCTTGCGTGCCGTGGGATAAACCGTGACAAACCGATCCCGCAGATAACGAGCCGTCTCCAGCCCGATGCCGCTGCTGCAGCCGGTGATAACTATATTGGTCATATGTTACTCCTTAACGAGAAAAACTAAATCCTACTGAAACTTTGGTGATGTTGTGATTGTAATCGATCAAGCTCTCGCCGTATCCAGTAAAGAGCTTGCCAAACAGATAGACCCCCTTGACCTTGCCCGGATGCGAGTAGGTCATCTCGAGTGCGCCTTTTTGCGTGGCCGGATTGCCGCGCACCATCGCGGTCACGAGGTGTTTGCCATGAAAATACATCGCACTCAGACTGCCGTATCCCATAAAATCCATAATGTCCGGATTGTCGTCGGCATAATTGCCAAACGGATACCAGGCCTTAATGCTCCAGACCAGCGACTGATGCTGAAACGTCAGCTTGCCATAGAGGCGATTGAGGCTGCGCGAGCGGTTAACAAATTCGGGATAACGGCTGGGGTCGCCGGTTTTGTTGATATTGCCCTGGCCGTTGGAGAGATGCGCGTACCCCAGCTCCAGCATCTTGGGCCCAAATTCCTCGTGCGTACTCATCGGGATCGTCACGAAGAGCTCGGGATTGTAGTTGGTCTCACGAAAGGGCGAAGAGGGTTTATAGATCTGCCAAAACGACCGCTGCGTATAGGCAGCATAGTACTTCTCCCCCAACCCCAGCAGGTTTTTGGCCAGCGCAAACTTGAAACTGATCTGCAGTTCAGCCTCGTAGTGTTTGTAGGTGCCATCATCAGGAATGTAAGTGACATAGTCATACCCCGTATAGCCAAACAACAAGAGGTAGTTGGGACGATAGGGACTCAACCCAAAGGTCTCGTCGGTCCAATCTTTGACATAGGTTTGGGCGGTTTTGTCTGCAAGATCGGTGGTGTTAAAGACAGTGGATTCTCCAGAATTCGATGCCGCGGTCAGCGGAAGGACTCCACCAACCCAGGCCGCCCCAATCAGCATCAGAATGCTTTGTGAATCCAACACACTTCTCATAGCCTTCCTCTCCTGAACTTGTCTCTCAAATAGCGCAATCGTTATGCGCCTGCTGATCCAATTGAGAGATGGTTGATATTTGGATGGCATTATACCGAAAAAAGATAGCCCGTATCTGTTTTCAAGTATCGAAGTCATCTGCGTCGATCGCGGCTTAAACCATACGAAAGGATTCCGCATCTATCGAATCGTTCTATGGATCTTTCTTGCTGTTTCCCTCCTCTTTGGGGTCGAGAGCAAAGGGGATAAACGGTTTGAAAACATCCATCCAACCTCTCCCAAATCCCCGGGTCGCTATGCAGCCTGGATACAAGGACCCAGGCCATACCAGCCCTCACACGCTTATACGCTGGAGCATCTATCTCCGCGGTATCGGCGATTGATTACCAGCGCACCAACGATGCAGATGCTTGGCTTTGGTATCATGGCTCTGATCTACGCCTTTCCTTCGGAAGCAAGCAACTGGGACAAGGAGGCATTTCGCACCAAACCGCTTTGGCAAAACTACTGGGACAACATCAAGCACGGCCCGACAATGGATACCGACAACTGGTACATCAACTATCTGGCGCATCCCTACGTTGGAACAACCTATTACGCCTGGGGAAGAGACAACGGACTCAACGACAGAGAAGCACGCGCTCTGTCGCTCTTTTTCTCTACCATCTACTGGGAGTTTGGATGGGAGGCCCTCATCGAACGGCCATCGGTTCAGGATCTGATTTTTACACCCATGATCGGCTCGCTCCTCGGAAGATACACCTACCAGATCAAAGAGTACATCGATCAACACGATGGCAAGCTGTTTCACTCGCGTATATTGGGTGGTATCCTCAAAAGCGTAATCGACCCCATTGGACAGACCAACCATCTGCTTGAGCGCGGCATCCGCGCCATGGGACTGGATCCGCAGATGCACGTGCAATTTTTCTTTGAACACGAACGCGCACAACGCCGCCTGTCAGGGGCGCTGGAAAACGATCACCGCCTCCCCATGGCTCCATCGACTCAAATTGGTCTTCGCGTTACCATTCGCTTTTGAATGGTACGCTTTTTAGCGCACATTTTGCCCTTGGAGATACCGGTTTCCTTCGGGCAAGGCTTCGATGCCATCAAGGGTGATCCAGTTGCCTGTTAGATCTTCGTCACTGTGGATCTGGATGCGGTTGAAGTATTGGTCCAGACCGCTATACCACCCCTCTTTCCCCCCTTCGACCAATACGTGCAGTCCGTCGGTATGCGCCTCGCGAAAGGCACGATTTTTTGCAGCGATCTGCTCGGTCAGTTCGCGGTGGCGGGCTTTGGCAATGTCGCCGCGTACCCGCGTGCGCATCTGTGACGAGGGAGTACCCTCTCGAGGCGAATAGGTAAAAGCATGGATGTGTGTCAGGGGCAGATCCGCGATCCGCTCCATCGCTTCGCGCCACTGCGCCTCCCCCTCACCCGGGTGCCCGACGATAAAGTCGGTTCCCAGTGCATAGCCACGCGCAGCCAGATGTTCGAAGAGCCGGCGATCGCTCGCATAGGCGTTGCGCCGGTTCATCCGCTCCAGCATCGCGTCACTGGTGTGCTGCAATGCAATGTGCAGGTGCCGTGCCATCCATGGCTCATCCAGCAGCTCCAGAAACGGCGCATCGATCTGGATCGGTTCGAGACTGCCGATGCGCAGACGCCGCACCCCGCGCAGCTGCGAAAGGCGTCGCAACAATGCAGCCATGGAGGTACCGATATCCTGCCCGTAGCTGCCGACATTGGTGCCCGTGAGGATAAACTCACCCAAACCGTTGGCTGCGAGGGTGCGCACCTGCTGCTCGATCTGCTCGATCGGATACGAGCGCGCCCGTCCCCGCACCGCAGGGATGATGCAGTACGCACAGTCAAAATCGCACCCCTCTTGCACCTTGATAAAGGCGCGCGATTTGCCGACAAACTCGGTCACAATGGTGCGATCGATATGCTCAAGATCCCCTGTTTCGACAAAAGGTTCATGGCGCAGAAGCAGACGATCGATCTGCTCTTTTTCCGAGTGCCCCATCACACCAAAAATCTCCCCCGAACGCATCAGGGCATCCCCTTGAGTACGTGCCGCGCAGCCCGCCAGTACAATGCGCGCATCGGGATAGCTGCGTGCGATTTTGCGTATGTACTGACGCACCGACACATCGGCTCCGTTGGTGACGGTGCAGGAGTTGACAACAATGGTATCGGCGGTCGCAGGATCCTCGGTAAGCGCAAAGTGCTTCAGGTTGGCCATCATCACCTGCGTATCAAACTGATTGGTTCGGCACCCGAAGGTCTTGAAAAAGACCCGTTTTTGATCTCCTCTCATCCGCGCGATGCGTCTCCAGCAGCATCGGGGAGCGCTGGAGGTGTTTGGGGCGTGGGGATGTGATCGTTGAGATAGAGCGACTGCGTCGGATAAGCCAGACGAATATCAGCCTCTTCGTTAAGGCGATCGAGGATCTCCATCGAAATGGTGCTTCGCAGCGTCAGCGTCGCATAGGCGTTGGTCATATACCATGCACTGATTTTGATCCCGTATGGCTCGATAAAAGTATAGATGCGCGGTTCGACGTTGGTGTTTTTGAGGTGATAGCTTTTGCGCAGTTTGTTGAGCTGCTTGCGGGTGATATCGGTGTAGCCTTTGGAGTATTTTTTGACGACCTCTTTTGCGATATTGGCTGCAGCGTGCGCATTGGAGTCAAACGTGATGGTAAAATCGATCCCGTCCCAGACGGTCTTGAGGCCAGCGTGCGAGTAGTTGGCGACCATATCGGTAAAGATGTAGTTGTTGGGGATAAATATCATCCGCCCTGATCGGCGATTGTGCATATAGGTCGTCAAGGTAATGTCTTCCTGCATCGTCATGCGCAGGGGCGAGATATCGACGATGTCGCCGACATACTCCATGCCGTTGCGGACGAATTTGACCCGATCCCCCACATGCACGCTGCCGCCGATGACGATGACAAACCACCCCAGCAACGACATAAACCAATCCTTCATCGCA
>CAZWMZ010000182.1:0-1819 GCA_964634965.1 uncultured Nitratifractor sp.
GCGACTCGGCCAACGCGAGAAACTCACCCAGGCTGTCCCAGCGCAGATGCCCTTCGGCGAGGAACTGATCGACATGCTTCGGTGCCGAACCGCCCGCACCGGTCTCGAAGAGCCCGCCGCCGGCGAGCAACGGAACGATCGAGAGCATCTTGGCCGAAGTACCCAGCTCGAGAATCGGATACATATCGGTCAGATGGTCGCGCAGAACATTTCCAGTGACGGCGATGGTGTCTTTGCCTTCGCGGATGCGTGCGTTGGTAAAATTGGTCGCGTCGGTGACATTCATGAAGTGGATCTCCAGGCCATCGGTATCATGCTCTTTGAGGTATTCATTGACCAGACCGATCAGATTGGCATCGTGCGCACGCTTCTCATCGAGCCAAAACACCACAGGGATCTTCTCGATCTGCCCACGCTCGACTGCGAGGCGCACCCAGTCACGAATCGCGACATCTTTAGCACGCACCATGCGCCAGATGTCGCCTTTTTCTACCTGGTGGCTCATCAGGACATTGCCCTGAGCGTCTTTGACCTCCATGACTCCATCTTCGGCCACCTCGAATGTGGTCGGGTGTGAGCCATACTCTTCGGCTTTTTTAGCCATAAGACCGACGTTTTGCATCGTTCCCATCGTGGTGACATCGAACTGCCCGTTTTTCTTGACATCTTCGAGCATCGCTTCGTGGAAAAAGGCATAAGTACTATCGGGGATCACCGCCAGTGTCTCACGCGCGGCACCCGTTTTATCCCACTGTTTGCCCCCTTCGCGTACCACGACCGGCATCGACGCGTCGATGATGATGAGGTTGGACGCATCAAGGTTGGTGATGAGATTGTCGCTGTCGCTCATGGCAATGTCGGGCTTGCCGTTGAGGATCACATCTTTGATCGCTGCTTCGATCTCTTCGCCTTTGTCGCATTTTTTGAGCTTGTCATACAGGTCGCCCAGGCCGAGGTTGGGGTTGACGCCCAGTTTTTCGAATTCGTCGGCATACTTTTCAAAGACATCTTTGAAGAAGATCTCCACCGCGTGACCGAACATGATCGGATCGGAGATCTTCATCATCGTCGCTTTGAGGTGGAGCGACCAGATGAGATCTTTTTCCGCGGCTTCCTTGATCGTTTGGGCATAAAAGTCACGCAGCTTGGCCGCGGACATGAAGGTACCGTCGATCACCTCTTTGTCTTCGGCTTCGATCTCTTTGATGACATGGCCGTTGAGCTCGATCGTCAGGGTTTGCGCGCCGTCGATGATGACCGATTTTTCGTTGCCGTAAAAGTCACCGTCCCCGTTCATGTGTGCTACGCGTGCCTGGCAATCGGGTGCGACGGGCTTGAGGCGATGAGGATGCTCCTGGGCATACTTTTTAACCGCGCGGGCTGCCCGGCGATCGGAGTTGCCCTCACGCAAAACGGGGTTGACCGCCGACCCCAGACAGGTCGCATAACGCGCGCGAATCTCTTTTTCTTCGTCGGTTTGCGGATCTTCGGGAAAATCGGGTACTTTATATCCGTGCTCCTGCAGCTCAGCGATGCACTCTTTGAGCTGCGTGATCGAAGCAGAGATGTTGGGGAGCTTGATGATGTTGGCTTCGGGCTTGTTGACCAGCTCACCCATCCAGGCCAGCTCGTCTTTGATCTTTTGCTCATCGGTCAGATGATCGGGAAATGTCGCCAGCACGCGACCGGCCAATGAGATATCGTGTTCATTGACATCGACACCGGCATGCTTGGTAAAGGCCTGCACCACCGGCAACAATGAATAGGTAGCCAGCGCGGGCGCCTCGTCGATTTTCGTCCATACGATAGTGGGGCGTGA